>QBXD01000019.1 GCA_003283875.1 SAR116 cluster bacterium AG-321-A13
CTTTAAGCATAATGATTAAATATAAACTAAAGTGTAAATCTACATATTGTACTGAACAAAATGAATTTGACGGTTGGTTTCAAAATATTGAGGCATTTGAAAAGCAAATGTCATTAGATCTAATAAATTGTCCAATATGTGGCAGTCATAATATCATTAAATTATTGGCGACACCGAATGTAAGAAAGGCTAAATGTCAAACCACTAAAAATACTAAAATTGCAAATGATACGTTAGTCACAAACTCTGAAAAGAGCGTTTTGGGAAATGAAAATTTAAAAAATGTTACAGCTATCTTAAGGACTATAAAAAAAGAAATACAAAAGAACTCTACTTTTGTTGGAGATAAGTTTGTTTCTGAGGCTAGATCCATGAAAGAAGGGCAAATTAAAGAAAGACCAATTCATGGTCATGGTACAAAAAAAGAAGTCCAAGAATTACGAGATGAAGGAATTGACGTAATTAATATTCCCTGGATCCCAGATGATCACTAAGTTATAATCTTATACCAGCAGCACCATAGTTTACATCTATATTAGTTGATAATCTAAAATCTCCGAATTCCTTTTTTAAGATATTGTTAATTTTTAAAGTAGGTACAAAACCTACAAAATTATCTAAGATGATATTATGCTCTTCGGCTTCTGACGAAAGTTTTTGTGGTGAAATAAATTTACTTGGATCATGAGTGTTCTTTGGAACAACCTTTAAAATATATTCAGCAAAAAACTTTCCCAATAATATACCTAAAAAAGATTTATTTATTGTGGTGAAGACGATCAAACCACCAGATCTGCTCAATTTGGAAACATCTGATAAGAAAATTTTTCTTTCATTTACATGTTCAATAACCTCTGATGCGATGACAATGTCAAATTTATTTAAAAATTTGTCTTTCTTGCTTCTAAGGAGTTCACTTGTAGTTAAACATTTGTAATCAATTTCTAAACGACTTTTAAATGAATGCTCTTTAGCTACATTAATAGAACTTTCTGAAGCATCAATTCCAGTTACTCTTGCACCCAATCTACTTAAACGTTCAGATAATATGCCACCACCACAACCAATATCTATACATTCAATTCCTTCTAAAAATTTAGCCTCTGATTTCTTGTGACTAATAATTCTACTAGCATTGTTTTTAATAAATTCTATTCTTGCATTTGATAGTTTATGTAGTGCAGAAAAAGGGCCAGATTTATCCCACCACTTGTTGCTTAATAAAGAAAATTGTTCTATTTCTTTTATGTCTACTGTATTAGTCATTATATGGTTTTCATGAATGTTTTAAATATATGTTACATTTTAAAAGGATAACAGAAATTTGAATATTGTGGTATTGAAATTTGGAGGAACTTCAGTTGCAGATATTCCACAAATAAAAAACATTGCACTAAAAATTAAATTAGAAGTAGAAAAAGGTAATAAGGTTATAGTTGTAGTTTCAGCTATGTCTGGAGTTACAAATAATTTAATAAATTTAGTTGAAAGCACTTCAGACATACCACCCTATTCAGAATATGATACTGTTATATCAACGGGAGAACAAATTACGTCGGCTCTATTAGCCATCGCTCTAGAAAAAATATCTATAAAAGCTCGTTCTTGGTTAGGTTGGCAAATACCAATATTCACTGATAAAACATATGGGAAGTCATTAATTGAAAAAATTAAAACAGATAACATTTCAAAAGATCTAGAAGTTAATCAGGTTGCAATAGTTTCTGGTTTTCAAGGACTATCGAGTGAAAATAGGATTACTACTTTAGGAAGAGGTGGTTCAGACACAACAGCAGTTGCAATGGCAGCGTCTTTTTTAGCAGTTCGTTGTGATATTTATACAGATGTTGATGGTGTGTATACAACTGACCCGAGAATTGTCAAAAGCGCAAAGAAACTTGATATAATTACATATGAAGAAATGTTAGAATTAGCTTCTCAGGGGGCTAAGGTTCTTCAAGCCAGGTCTGTGGCATTAGCTATGAAATATGGTGTAAATTTAAGAGTTCTTAGTAGTTTTGAAGATTTACCAGGTACGTCTATTGTTAAAGAGGAAAAGAATATGGAAAAATCTGAAATAAGTGGAATTGCCCATAGTTTAAATGAGGCTAAAATAACATTACATGGAGTTCCTGATCAACCTGGTCAGGCCGCGGATATTTTTGGAACATTAGCACAACACTCAATTAATGTAGACATGATTGTCCAGTCTTCGTCTATTAATCATGAAGTAACTGACATTACATTTACTTTACCCGAAACTGATTTGATAATTGCTGAAAAAGCAATAAAAGATCTCCAAAAAAAAATATGTTTCAATAAGTTAACGAGTGATACAAATGTCGTGAAAATTTCTGTTGTAGGAAATGCAATGCGAACGCAATCTGGGATAGCTAAGACGATGTTTGAAACATTGGCTCGAAATCAAATTAATATTCATGTTATTTCTACAAGTGAAATTAAGATTTCAGTTCTTATTTCCTCAGATTATTATGAACTGGCAATGAGATCGCTACATTCTGCATTTGGTTTAGATATCTAATATCTATCAAGTAAATTTTTCTAGATTTGAGCCGTTAAAACAATTGTTGATTTAAAAGGTATCTCATTATAAAATGAATTATCTTTAGGAGATTGCATGCCCAGTTTAATTGAAAAAGATAAATCAAAATCTTTATTAGATGAAGACACAACTATTTCAGACGTGATTACTGAAGCATTTGATAATGTTGAACTTACTACCATAGGTAAATTGTGTCTTGATGCAAGAGTAAATAACGGTCTTACACAAGAACAGGCTAGTGCCTTACTAAAGGTAAGAGTTAAGATTATCAAAGACTTTGAAAATGGTGATCAGATTGATTTACCGGGCACAGCCTACAAAATAGGATTTGTAAGATCGTATGCACGATTGTTGAAATTAGATAGCGACCTTTTAGTTCAAGAATTCAAAGAAAGTTTAGAAGTAGACAACTTTAAGGAAGAATATAAATTTCTATCACCAGAAATTAATAATAACAAGATTTTACCAATAGGTGCTGTTGCATCTTTTTTTATTGCGCTCGCTGTTTATTCGGGTTGGTATTATACTGACAGAAATAATGCAATTAACATGTCATCTAACAATGTTTTAGATAAACAAATTGAAAAAATAACCGAAACAGATAAAAGTAGTTATGTAATTATAGAAGAAAATTTTGACCCTAAAAATTCTATTATTTCGAAAATAGAAAATGAAGGTGATGAAATTAAACAGAGTATGCTGGAAGAAAAAGCGAATATTTCTGAGGTTAAAGAAAACCTTATTACAAAACCTATTAATTCTTATCCAAATAATGAAAAAATTTCTAGCTCTTCTAATGCACTTAATACAAAAAATATTGAAACCCAAACTAATGAAATGTCAGCAAAAGCAAATGAGAGAGATCCCAGTAATGAAATGGTACTTAAAGCTATCGGCAATAGTTGGGTAGAAATTGAAGATTTAAATGGTAATATCTTAATGACAAGACTTATGAGACCTGGCGAAACATATGTCGTTCCAAATATCAATGGCTTAACTTTTAATACGGGCAATGCTGGGGCATTATCTTTATCTCAAGGTGGTGTGATTGTCCCAAAGCTAGGAGCTATAGGTGAAATTATTACAGCTAGACCATTAAACATAAAGGCATTTTCAAAAATGCCATTAGCTGTTGAGTAGATTTATTAAGAATAAATTTACTTAAAAAAATCTATAGGACATATCAATGAATATAAGGCCATACAGGCATATAGAACGAAGAAAATCTAGAATGATTAAGGTTGGCAATGTTTTTGTTGGTGGTGATGCTCCAATTAGTATTCAGACAATGACTAATACTCTTACTACAGATATTAATGCAACATTAGAACAAATTAATTTATCTGCAGAAGCTGGAGCAGACATTATCAGGGTGTCATGCCCAGATAAAGAATCTACTCAAGCTCTAAAGGAAATTGTTAAATTATCCCCAATACCTATTGTGGCCGACATACATTTTCATTATTTGAGAGCAATTGAAGCAGCTGATGCTGGTGCTGCTTGTTTAAGAATTAATCCCGGTAATATAGGTAATATAAAAAAAGTCAAAGAAGTTATTAGCGCTGCTAAACAAAATGAAACTTCAATAAGAATAGGTGTGAACGCCGGCTCTTTAGAAAAAAATATCTTAGAAAAATACGGCGAACCAACACCTGAAGCTCTTGTAGAGTCGGCATTAGACCATATTCGGATATTAAAAGAGCATGACTTCCATGATTATAAAATTAGTGTAAAAGCTTCAGACGTTTTTCTAGCCGTTGCGGCTTACACGCAATTAGCAGATATAGATAATTGTCCTTTGCACATAGGTATTACAGAAGCAGGAAGCCTTAGAGCAGGAACAGTTAAGTCATCAATTGGTCTTGGTAACTTGTTATGGTCTGGAATAGGAGATACCATTAGGGTTTCATTGTCTGCGCATCCTTCTGAAGAAGTTAAAGTCGGTTACGAAATGTTAAAGTCATTAGGATTAAGAAGAAGGGGAGTAACGGTTATTTCTTGTCCTTCATGTGCTAGACAACAATTTGATGTTATTAAAACTGTTCAAGAAGTAGAACAAAGGCTCGAGCATATTTCTGAGTCAATCACTGTATCAATTATTGGCTGTATTGTGAATGGTCCTGGAGAAGCTAAAGAAACAGATATTGGATTGACAGGTGGTGGGAAAGGTACTCATCAAATTTATGTAAATGGCATCACGGATCACATAATTAGAAATGAAAATGTTGCTGATTATATAGTAAATTTTGTTCAAAATAAAATTGAACAGAGAAAATTAACTTAGTTTAATTAATTCATATATTATAGGATTATAATGGAAAAACTTAGAACGGTAAGAGGTGTACATGATCTTCTACCTGATGCCTTACACAAACACAAAAAAGTAATAAAAGCGGGATTAAATGTCTCCAGTAAATATTGCTACTCTGAAATAGAAATACCTATATTTGAGTTTTCGGAAGTTTTTAAAAAACCACTTGGCAAATCAAGCGATATTGTAACAAAAGAGAATTACATTTTTAAAGATAGAAGTGATGACGAATTAATGTTAAGGCCAGAAGGAACTTCTGGCGTAGTAAGAGCATTTTTAAATGCTGGATTAGTTCAAGACATTCCTCAAAGATTCTCTTATTTTGGTCCTATGTTTAGATATGAAAGACCTCAGAAGGGAAGACTTAGGCAATTTAAACAATTTGGTGTTGAATGTATTGGGATAAGTAATTCAATGGCAGACATTGAGGTAATATCTTTAGGTTATGAATTCTTAAAGAAATTAAATGTAACAGATAAAATTACTCTAAAAATTAATTCTCTTGGTGACACTGATAGTAGACTCACCTATAGAAAAGTTTTGATAAATTATTTGAATGATTATAAATTTAAACTTTCAAAAGATAGTATTAAAAGATTATCTGAAAATCCTCTTAGAATACTTGATAGTAAAAATGAAATTGACCAAAAAATATTAAATAATGCTCCGAATGTTTTAGATTATTTGAATGAGGAATCGAAAGAAAGATTTCAAAATGTCTGTGAAGGATTAAATGTTTTAAAAATCAAATATGAAATAGATAAAAATCTTGTTAGAGGCTTAGATTATTATTGTCATACTGCTTTTGAATTTATTACAGACCAATTAGGCGCTCAAGGAACAGTTTTAGCAGGTGGGAGATATGATGGTCTATCTAAAATGCTTGGTGGAGTAGATGTTGCTGGAGTTGGCTGGGCAGCAGGAATAGAAAGACTAGCATTGATGATTCAAAGTGAATATATCAATAATCCCGATATAGTATTAATGGCTCAAACTGAGGTTCATAATCATCTTTTGCTTCCAATAATGAATGAATTGGTTAATCAAGGTTTTAAAGTTGAGGTAATTTATACAGGAAATATGTCTAAAAAATTTAAAAGAGCAAACAAAATTAATGCATCATATGTAATCTTACTTGGTGAAGAAGAAGTGGATAAAAAGGTTATTAAATTAAAAAATCTATCATCAGGCTTGGAGCAGTTAATAGATTTAAATCAAGGAATAAAAATTCTAAAAAAAACATTACATAATTAATTGGAGCAAAGGTTGAGTTTAAAAAATAATATTGATAAAATTATACAAAGAGAGGCTGAGATCGAACAGTTGCTTGTTAATTCATTCAATTTAAAACCATCAGAACTAGTTGAATTGTCAAAGGAGTTATCTGATATCAAACCGGTTACGGACCTTGCAAAAAAGAAAGATGTAATGTTGCAAGAATTATTGGATCTTAGTGAAATATTAAATGACAATGAGGCTGATGATGATATTAAAAAGGTTGCTCTTGGTGAGTTTGAATTTTTAAAAGAAGAAATTAGTATTCTTGAAAGAAATATACAATTTGCGTTACTACCAAAAGATAAAGACGACACTCGAAACGTAATTATTGAGGTAAGGGCAGGAACTGGAGGTGACGAAGCGGGGCTTTTTGCGTCTGATCTTTTTTCGATGTATGAGAAACTATCTATGAAGCATAAATGGAAATTTGAGGTCATGGAAGTATCCGAAACTAACGTTGGAGGTTATAAAGAGGCTCAAGCCAATATTTTAGGTAATGGGGTATTTGGAAGATTAAAGTTTGAGTCTGGTGTTCATAGAGTCCAAAGAGTACCAACTACTGAAACTAGTGGGAGAATACATACTTCTGCAGCTACAGTAGCTGTGCTTCCTGAGGCAGAAGACTTAGAAATTTCCATTGAAGAGAAGGATCTTAGAATTGATGTTTTCAGATCTAGTGGACCAGGTGGTCAATCTGTAAATACTACAGACTCAGCCGTAAGAATTACACATCTTCCCTCTGGTATAGTAGTAAGTCAACAAGACGAAAAATCTCAGCATAAAAACAGAGCGAAAGCTATGAAAATACTTCTATCTAGATTATACGAAACTGAAAGACAGAAGCAGCAAGATCAGAGATCTTCTTCTAGAAAAGATCAAGTTGGTTCAGGTGATAGGTCTGAAAGAATAAGGACTTATAACTATCCTCAAGGAAGAGTCACTGACCATAGGATTAATTTAACGTTGCATAAGTTAGATAAGGTTATTCAAGGTGAAGCCCTCGATGAATTAATTGACGCCCTCGTAGTTGAAGATAGAAGCTTAAAGTTAGCATCAAATGAATAAAAAAAAAATTAATGTCTATAGTTTAATTAAACGGGAAGTTGAAAAATTAAAAAAAATAGGTAATAAAACGGCTAGCCTAGACTGCAGGTTGTTGCTTTCTCAAATTCTAAAAAAAACTAACACAGTTTATACTCATCAAGAGGTTTATATTTCACGAAATCAAATAATAAAATTTAAAAGCCTAGTGAAAAAAAGAGAAGAGGGTAAACCTGTATCAAGAATTTTAAATAGAAGAAATTTTTGGAAAAGAGAGTTTATTCTTGATGAAGAGACTCTTGATCCAAGACCTGATTCTGAAATATTAATAGAAACGGTTCTAGAACATTTTTCTGATAGTACTCCATTATTAAAAATTTTAGATTTAGGATCTGGTTCTGGCTGTTTGGGTTTATCGTTATTAGAAGAATATGAAAATGCTTCAATAATCTTTGTAGATGCATCCAAAAAGTCTCTTAATATTGTTAAGAGAAACTCGCAACAATTTAGATTAAAAGGTAGATTAAAATATATTAATCTGGATTGGCATACAGATGATTGGGATACAAAGTTATTAAATTCTGCAGATAAGACAAAGTTTGATATAATTGTAACTAACCCACCATATATACCCTCCAATGAAGTTAAGTTTTTGGAAACAGAAGTAAGAGAATACGATCCTATTCTAGCATTGGATGGAGGTAATGACGGTTTAGATGCTTACAGGTCTATAATCCCAAAGCTTAAAAATTTATTAAAGCCTGATGGGAAAATATTTGTTGAAATAGGCAAAGGTCAAGAAAATTTAGTATCAAAAATAGGTTTGGAGAATGGACTTCTTTCTGTTGAGTACAAAAAAGATTTATCAAATATAAACAGGGTGATTGTATTTAATATCAAATAATTTTTTTTATGCTTGGCTAAATCAAAAAAAGTTTATATAGTTGTAATGTAAGTTAAATTCTTACTTTTAAACCTTAAATTTTGGATTATTGAGCTATTGGTTGAAAAAAGAGCTCCTAACACTTTTTATATAAAGTATTGTATTAATAAAATAAAAGCTTAAATTTTTAGGAAAATTATGAGACAGCAAAATAATGGGCGTCGACGCCAAAACCGTGGATCTAATCGTCGAAACTATGGCAACGGGAATTATAATGGAAACTTAAATAAAAACACTGTCATTGATAGCGCAGGTCCTGATGGTCGCCAAAGAGGCTCAGTTTCTCAATTAAGTGAGAAGTATATTAGTCTTGCATCAGATGCTGCATCGTCGGATGATCGAATATTGGCAGAATCTTTCCTACAATTTGCTGATCATTATTATAGACTCCAGAAAGAAATAGAAATAAATAACGAAGCGAAAGAAACAAGAATTAAAAATGAAACTCTGTCAAGTGAAGAGGCTGTTTCTGAGACTGAAACAGACAAAAATGATAAAAGGCCTCCAAGGAGAAAAAGAGGTTTTCAAATTAGAGAAAACGAACTGAAAGAAGTCGAAAATAATTTTGAAAACAAAGATCTTAACACAGCTTAAAAAGAAAATACAAATAGCAATAATCTATTAGTTTAACTGTAATAAAGTAAATATTTTTTTTTCAAAAACATTAATTATATTGAATTTTGTATTGAAAAATTTTCATTAATCACCATTTATATTCTATTAACAAATCCGGATAAGTGTAATAGAAAACTTAATCAACCAATTTTCAGATAGGTCTAAAATTGTATTTAACTCGGCTTATAAACTAGCCGTAAAAAATAATGAGGTTTTCACCTCCAATCATATATTATTTATCTTATTAGATGATTCAGAAAAATACATTAAAGATTTTTTAATTAAATTAAATCCAAACTTTAGGTTTATCAAAAACGAAATAAGCCTACTTTTAAAAAAATATAATTTTTCAAGCCAATACGAAAAAGCTGACGAGAGTATAATAATACTTTTAAAAACTTCTAAGAAGTTAATGAAAGAGTTTGGTGATAGAATTGTTACTCAAGAAATATTATTATTATCTTTTACAGCGATGAACAATCAGGTTCAAGGCATTTTATCAAACCATAATATTACTTTTAGTAAACTACAAAATGAAATTAAAAAATTTAGGAAAGGCAAAAAAGCTATGAATGACAATGCTGAATCAGGTTTTGATGCATTAAATAGATTTGCAACTAACTTAACGGATAATGCAAAAAAAGGTTCATTAGATCCTGTTATAGGAAGAGATGAAGAAATAAGAAGACTCATCCAAGTTTTATCTAGAAGAACAAAAAATAATCCAGTTTTAATTGGCGACCCAGGTGTTGGGAAGACTGCGATCGTAGAGGGTTTGGCAATTAGAATAGGGAATGACGATGTTCCTGAAAAACTAAAAGGTAAAGAAATATTTTCTTTGGATTTAGCTAGTATTTTAGCAGGAGCAAAATTTAGAGGTGATTTTGAAGAAAGATTAAAATCTTTATTAATTGAAATAGAAAAACAAAAAAATAAAATTATATTATTTATCGACGAACTCCATTCATTAGTTGGTGCTGGGGGTGTAGATGGTTCACTTGATGCTTCTAATATATTTAAACCAGCATTAGCAAGAGGAGAGTTGCATTGTGTGGGTGCAACCACTCTTGATGAATATAGGAAATATATTGAAAAAGACAAAGCTCTAGAAAGGCGTTTTCAACAAGTTTATATTGAAGAACCTGATATTGAAAATTCTATCTCAATGATGAGAGGTCTCAAAGAGAGATATGAATTGTTTCACGGGATTGCTATTTCAGATAAGGCCTTAACAGCTTCAGTCAATTTATCATCACAGTATATTAATGATAGATATTTGCCAGACAAAGCTATTGATTTAATTGACGAGGCAGCGAGTCGTAAACGGATTGAAATTGATTCAAAACCAGATTCATTAGATGAAATTGATAGGAGGATCATACAATTACAAATAGAAAAAAAGGCTTTAAAAAAAGAAAATAACCAACCATCGAACGATAGAATATTAAAAGTGGAGTCAGAATTAAAAGAATTAGGTGTAATTTCTAAAAAAGAAACAGAGGAATGGAAATCAAACAAAAGAATTATAGAAGAAGAGCAAGAAAGAAAAATTCAACTTGAGACATATAGAAACGAATTAGAGATAGAAAAAAGAAATGGTAATTGGGATAGGGCTGGAGAACTCTCTTATCAAATTATACCAAATTTAGAAAAAATGATATTAGAGTCTAAAGTTTTAGACGATCTGGCAAATACAACTGTAACGGAAGATGACGTTGCTACAGTAGTGTCAAAATGGACAGGTATACCTGTAGAAAAAATGTTGGAGTTTGAACGTACAAAATTATTAAATATTGAGATGGAATTAAAAAAATCCATAATTGGTCAAGATTATATAATTAGCGCAATTGCTAAAACAATTATTCGCTCTAGAGTTGGAATAAGTGACGGGACTAGCCCTATAGGTTCGTTCTTATTTTTAGGATCGACTGGTGTGGGTAAAACTGAAACGGCTAAAAATTTAGCAGAATTCTTGTTTAATAAAAAGGATGCTCTTATAAGAATAGATATGTCTGAATATATGGAAAAGCATTCTGTTTCTAGGTTAATTGGAGCCCCTCCGGGCTATATTGGTTATGACGAAGGAGGTGTTTTGACTGAAGCAGTTAGAAGAAGACCATATAGGGTAATACTTTTTGATGAAGTAGAAAAAGCTCACGGGGATGTTTTGAATTTACTTTTACAAGTAATGGATGATGGCAGATTAACCGATAGTCATGGTAAAACTGTAGATTTCACAAATACTATTATAATTATGACAAGCAATGTGGGTGCAAAACATTTCAATACTAATGTCAATTTTAGTAAAGACAATGCAAAAGAAAAACTAATTAGACAAAAAGTAATGAATTCTGTTAAACTTAAATTTGACCCAGAATTTTTAAATAGATTAGATGAAATTTTATTTTTTTCTAAATTAGGCAAGTCCCATGTTAGTAAAATTGTAGAAATACAATTAAATCAGCTAAAAAAACGATTAAAATCAAATAACTTTTTTATTGAATGGGAAAATGAAGTTAATAATACGATCGCCCTACTTGGATACGATCCTGAATATGGTGCAAGGCCAATTAAACGAAAAATTAGAAGTGTTGTAGAAGATGAAATAAGCAAACTTATAATTAATAAAGCAGTTAAAAATGGTGATACGATCTTAATCAGTGCTGTAGATAATATTATTCGAGTGAATGTTAAGTAAAATGTTAATTTAACTTAGAATTCTTATTAATAAGTACATTTGTAGCAATTTTTTTATTTTGAATTGATTTCTCAAGAGCTATCTTTTGATTAAGAATATTTAAAATGTGTTTCCTATAATCATGTATATCCTTTTTAGAAACATTTTTACCTGCAGGTAATTTTATTTTTACTGGATTAATTTGTTTATTATTCCTTAATACTTCATAGTGCAAATGTGGTCCAGTTGATCTGCCACTGCTTCCTACGTACCCTATAGTTTTACCTTGTAATACTCTTTTACCAATACGTACATTTTTATTAAATCCGGATAAATGAGCGTAAGCAGTTTTATAAGTTCCTGTGTGTCTTATTCTGATGTACTTTCCATATGATCCATTCCATCCTGCTTTTTCTACAACTCCGTCACCAGCTGCTAAAACTGGAGTTCCCAAAGGTGCTGCAAAATCAAGACCTCTGTGCATTTTTGTATATCCTAGAATTGGATGTTTTCTATTTCCATATCCACTCGATAATCTTGCTCCATTAATTGGTGTTTTCATTATGGTTCTTTTAGAAGATTTACCATTCTCATCATAATATTGTGGCAATCCATATTTATCCTCATAATTGAAGAAATTTAACTTATTTCCAGATAAATTTAAACTTACATAAGTAATTGGATTAGTTTCGATGATTATATTTTTTAATAAATCAATTTTTTTTGTAAATATAATTTCAAAGTCATCCCCCTTTCTAATTTCTCTTTGAAAATCAACAGAAAATCCTAACAAACTTATCATTTCTAACAAAGTATTTTCAGGTACGCCTTCTTTTAGGGCCGACACATATAAGTTAGACTGAATTTTACCTTTAATTAGAATGTTCTCTAATTTAGTAGGCCTCAAATAGATTTGTGAAAAATAATTGTTATTTACATCTTGCCAAACAAATACATCTTTTGTTTTTGTATAGCTTAACTTAATTGCCCCTCCCGTGAGTTTTGAAGGGTTTGAATAATCAATAATCATTCCAACTGGCAAAGTCGTAAGAATTTTTTTACCATCATAAACATCTTTAATAGCCTGAATTATTTTATTAATACTGTTATTATCAAAATCAATTCGTTTCAAAGCCGAACTGAGAGTTTCATTTTTTTTTAAAGTAGCTCTTTTTTCATTAACTGTTGGTTTTCCACCTACTTTTTGTATCATATTACAAATCGTGTCAGCTGATTCTTCAAGACTTAAAAAATTTATTGGTCTTTTAATAGGGATGCTTTGTTGATTGTCTAAATAAGGTTTAGAAAAAGCAATGCTGGAATTGAAAGCAATAAAGCAGGTAATTAATAAAACTATAACAATAAGAAATTGATGTAAAGAGTTATTATTTAATACTTTTTTCATAATATTGAGGATACTGATGTCATTATTAATAAATGTCAAGATAACAATTTTTTATCATAAATAGATAAACATACTTTAAGTAATTAGATATATATAAAAAAAATTCTTTTTTTCGCATAAATTTTGTTAATTAAGTTTGACATATGGTATTATGATAAGTATAACCGCCTTTCGGTTATGTTATATAATTGAATTGCTCAGAAATGAGTGTCTGTTTGAAATTGTTAATACATAAGAAGAGATTCACAGACGGCGGTTTTTTTGTTTTACACATTTATATGGTCGTCTATTGAATCGCGCAATTTACCATAATAATGAAAACAAATTTATTTGTTTGTCAGTAACTTGAGTGTGAAGGTAAGATAACCTTTTCGGTAGAATTTTTTAAATTCATACCCATCAAACCTAAGAGTTTGATCCTGGCTCAGAATGAACGCTGGCGGCATGCCTAACACATGCAAGTCGAACGAGATCTTCGGATCTAGTGGCGCACGGGTGAGTAACGCGTGGGAACCTACCTTTTAGTATGGGATAACGTTTGGAAACGAACGCTAATACCATATACGCCCTCCGGGGGAAAGGTCAGCCGCTGAAAGAGGGGCCCGCGTCTGATTAGCTTGTTGGTAGGGTAATGGCCTACCAAGGCTACGATCAGTAGCTGGTCTGAGAGGATGATCAGCCACACTGGGACTGAGACACGGCCCAGACTCCTACGGGAGGCAGCAGTGGGGAATATTGGACAATGGAGGCAACTCTGATCCAGCAATGCCGCGTGTGTGATGAAGGCCCTAGGGTTGTAAAGCACTTTCAACGGTGAAGATGATGACGGTAGCCGTAGAAGAAGCCCCGGCTAACTTCGTGCCAGCAGCCGCGGTAATACGAAGGGGGCGAGCGTTATTCGGAATTATTGGGCGTAAAGGGCTCGCAGGCTGCTTGAACAGTTAGACGTGAAATCCCCGGGCTCAACCTGGGAACTGCGTTTAATACTAGCAAGCTAGAGAAATAGAGAGGAAAGTGGAACTCCCAGTGTAGAGGTGAAATTCGTAGATATTGGGAAGAACACCAGTGGCGAAAGCGACTTTCTGGCTATTTTCTGACGCTGAGGAGCGAAAGCGTGGGGAGCAAACAGGATTAGATACCCTGGTAGTCCACGCCGTAAACGATGTGTGCTAGATGTTGGAAGGTTACCTTTCAGTGTCGCAGCTAACGCACTAAGCACACCGCCTGGGAAGTACGGTCGCAAGATTAAAACTCAAAGGAATTGACGGGGGCCCGCACAAGCGGTGGAGCATGTGGTTTAATTCGAAGCAACGCGCAGAACCTTACCAGCCCTTGACATGTGGAGTTTGGTTATCAGAGATGATTTCCTTCAGTTCGGCTGGCTCCAACACAGGTGCTGCATGGCTGTCGTCAGCTCGTGTCGTGAGATGTTGGGTTAAGTCCCGCAACGAGCGCAACCCTCATCTTTAGTTGCCATCAGTTCGGCTGGGCACTCTAGAGAAACTGCCTGGGATGACCAGGAGGAAGGCGAGGATGACGTCAAGTCCTCATGGCCCTTATGGGCTGGGCTACACACGTGCTACAATGGCGGTGACAAAGGGAAGCAATAGGGCAACCTGGAGCAAATCCCAAAAAGCCGTCTCAGTTCGGATTGTTCTCTGCAACTCGAGAGCATGAAGTTGGAATCGCTAGTAATCGTAGATCAGCATGCTACGGTGAATACGTTCCCGGGCCTTGTACACACCGCCCGTCACACCATGGGAGTTGGTTTTACCCGAAGACGGTATCCTAACCTTTTAGGAGGGAGCCGGCCACGGTAGGGTCAGCGACTGGGGTGAAGTCGTAACAAGGTAGCCGTAGGGGAACCTGCGGCTGGATCACCTCCTTTCTAAGGAAAGTGTAAGATTAATTGCCGCCGTCTTTGTATCTCTTCTTCTCGAACATATAATTTATAGATTTGCTACAGCTAAAGGCGCGTAGCTCAGTTGGTTAGAGCGCACGACTGATAATCGTGAGGTCGGCAGTTCAAATCTGCCCGTGCCTACCAATATCTATAATTATGTTCATGTATTTATAAATTTAAACAGTTTTGTTTTTGTTTGACAGTTTGTTTGATATAGTTGGTGAAGATGATCCCAAATAATAGGGTAATATTAATTGATATTATCCAGCTTACGGATTGTACTTTTAAAATTTTTTCAAGATTAAATTTTAAAGAGTAGTAATGGTTGTCTGACCGGTTACTACTTTCATGTACGGTCCGATCAAGCGTCTTGAAGAGCATTTGGTGGATGCCTTGGTACAGAGAGGCGATGAAGGACGTGACACGCTGCGATAAGCTGTGGGGAGCCGTGAGTAGGCTTTGATCCGCAGATTTCCGAATGGGGAAACCCAAACCATTTTGGTTTATCCCGCAAGGGAGGCGAACCCAGCGAACTGAAATATCTAAGTAGCTGGAGGAAAGGACATCAACCGAGACTCCGTTAGTAGTGACGAGCGAACGCGGACCAGGCCAGTGGCTAATTTGAAAATAACCAGAATGACCTGGAAAGGTCAGCCATAGTGGGTGATAGCCCCGTATGGGTAATGTTTCATTTTAGTCCTTGAGTAGGGCGGGACACGAGAAATCCTGCTTGAATATGGGGGGACCACCCTCCAAGCCTAAGTACTACTCTGTGACCGATAGCGAACAAGTACCGTGAGGGAAAGGTGAAAAGAACCCCTATTAGGGGAGTGAAAAAGACCTGAAACCGAATGCTTACAAACAGTAGGAGCTACATTACGTAGTGACTGCGTACCTTTTGTATAATGGGTCAGCGAGTTAATTTATTGAGCAAGCTTAAGCCGTTAGGTGTAGGCGAAGCGAAAGCGAGTATGAATAGTGCGTTTTAGTTCGATGGATTAGACCCGAAACCGGGTGATCTAGCTATGGGCAGGTTGAAGGTGCGGTAACACGCACTGGAGGACCGAACCCACGTCTGTTGAAAAAGACGGGGATGACCTGTGGCTAGGGGTGAAAGGCCAATCAAACCCGGAGATAGCTGGTTCTCCGCGAAAACTATTTAGGTAGTGCGTTATATATTACTGCCGGGGGTAGAGCACTGGATGGGCTAGGGGGGCGCGAGCCTTACCAAACCTAACCAAACTCCGAATACCGGTAAGTACAGTATAGCAGACAGTCCATGGGTGCTAAGGTCCTTGGACGAGAGGGAAAGAGCCCAGACCACCAGCTAAGGTCCCTAAGTTATGGCTAAGTGGGAAAGGATGTGGGAAGGCCAAGACAGCCAGGAGGTTGGCTTAGAAGCAGCCATCCTTTAAAGAAAGCGTAACAGCTCACTGGTCTAAATAAGCCGGCCTGCGCCGAAGATGTAACGGGGCTAAAGCCATACACCGAAGCTGTGGATGCCTTAAGGCATGGTAGCGGAGCGTTCTGTAAGCCGCTGAAGGTAACACGTGAGTGTTATTGGAGGTATCAGAAGTGAGAATGCTGACATGAGTAGCGATAAAGAGTGTGAGAAACACTCTCGCCGAAAGCCCAAGGGTTCCTGCGCAAGGTTAATCCACGCAGGGTTAGTCGGCCCCTAAGATAAGTGCGAAAGCAGTAGTCGATGGGAACACGGTTAATATTCCGTGACCTGATGGTAGTGACGGATGGTATAAATTGTAAATGCTTATCGGATTGTGTTTGCAGTGAAGCCGTTCCAGGAAATAGCTCCATCATTAAGACCGTACCCGAAACCGACACAGGTGGGCAGGTAGAGAATACCAAGGCGCTTGGGAGAATGATGTTGAAGGAACTCGGCAAAATGCACCCGTAACTTCGGAATAAGGGTGGCCTATTCTGGGCAACCAGAAATAGGTAGCATAAAATAGGGGGTAGCGACTGTTTATTAAAAACATAGGGCTCTGCAAAGTGGCAACACGACGTATAGGGTCCGACGCCTGCCCGGTGCTGGAAGGTTAAGAGGAGTTGTGCAAGCAGCGAATTGAAGCCCCAGTAAACGGCGGCCGTAACTATAACGGTCCTAAGGTAGCGAAATTCCTTGTCGGGTAAGTTCCGACCTGCACGAATGGCGTAACGACTTCCCCGCTGTCTCCAACATCAACTCAGCGAAATTGAATTCCCCGTGAAGATGCGGGGTACCCGCGGTCAGACGGAAAGACCCCGTGCACCTTTACTATAGCTTTGCAGTGGCATCAGGAAGCCGATGTGCAGGATAGGTGGGAGGCTTGGAACTTGTAGCGCAAGCTATGAGGGAGCCATCCTTGAGATACCACCCTTCTGCTTTCTGTTGTCTAACCGAGTCCAGTTATCCTGGTCCGGGACCCTGCATGGTGGGTAGTTTGACTGGGGCGGTCGCCTCCTAAATGGTAACGGAGGCGCGCGATGGTAGGCTCAAACCGGTCGGACATCGGTTGTTGAGTGCAATGGCATAAGCCTGCCTGACTGTGAGACTGACAAGTCGAGCAGAGACGAAAGTCGGTCATAGTGATCCGGTGGTTCTGTGTGGAAGGGCCATCGCTCAACGGATAAAAGGTACGCCGGGGATAACAGGCTGATACCCCCCAAGAGTTCACATCGACGGGGGTGTTTGGCACCTCGATGTCGGCTCATCACATCCTGGGGCTGGAGCAGGTCCCAAGGGTTTGGCTGTTCGCCAATTAAAGTGGTACGTGAGCTGGGTTTAGAACGTCGTGAGACAGTTCGGTCCCTATCTGCCGTGGGTGTTCGAATCTTGAGAGGAGCTGTCCCTAGTACGAGAGGACCGGGATGGACGCACCTCTGGTGTACCAGTTGTCGCGCCAGCGGCATAGCTGGGTAGCTATGTGCGGAAAGGATAACTGCTGAAAGCATCTAAGCGGGAAGCCTCCCTCAAAACTAGGATTCGCCGAGAACCGTGGAAGACTACCACGTTGATAGGCTAGGTGTGGAAGCGCAGTAATGTGTGAAGCTAACTAGTACTAATAGTTCGATCGGCTTGATCGTGACCGTCATGAAAGTAGAAACCGGATGTTTTTACAATTATGATGAGTTTGTAAGCAATTATTAAGATCATCTTCTTTTTAAAGTGTGAGGCTAAACGGCCTGGTGATTATAGTGCAGATGTCCCACCCGATCCCATTCCGAACTCGAACGTGAAGCTCTGTTGCGCTGATGGTACTGCATCTTAAGGTGTGGGAGAGTAAGTCGTTGCCAGGCCTTTTAGCCTCACATTAAATTACAAGCATGACGCGGGGTGGAGCAGCCCGGTAGCTCGTCAGGCTCATAACCTGAAGGTCGTAGGTTCAAATCCTACCCCCGCAACCAACTTATTCAATAAAATCAATGACTTATACGCACATCAAGAACTTAGGTTTTGGGGATTTTTTTTATAAATAAAGATTTTTTATTTGAATTTACATTCCCATTGGTGTTGGTAATGACGTAGTAAGTATACTAGTAGTAAATAAAACTAAAACTGATGAAATTATTTCAATATTAATTGAATTCTTAAGTTTAATTTGACCTGTACTTAAATCTTTTTTTATTTCAGGTACTATTCTAAATTTGTTTATTGCTCCAATTATTAAAATCATTGAGACTATAAACAGTTTAATCAATAATACGTTTCCATAAGTAGAGGTTATAAGCGGCAAAATCCCACCTAAAAGTATATACGAAAAAATCAAACCAGTTAAAATTAATATTCCAATATATACAACTGCATATCTACCAAAATTATCAGCTATAAAATATAAGTTTGTAAAATTTTTGATGGTACACATATATCGAAGCGGTAAAAAAGAACCTAACCAAAATGAAATACAAATGATATGAATTAATACTAAGAATTGTGAAAAAATACCCTGAGATAGTGAGTGACCAACTACAATAAACGAAATTATTATTAAGATAGCACCAAGAATGTTGAAAGCTCTAAAAACTAATGGTGGAAAATAATGAGATAAACTTAAAAAACTAAAACCTACAATTAAGTACAGGTTAGATTTTCCTTGAATGGTTTCAAAAGATAATTCAATTAATTCTAATTCAAATATACTTTTTAAATCTCCGCCAAGATTTCCAGCAATAGATATAAAAGCTAAAATGCTAATTGAAAGACCTAAAAATGCACTATTTTTTATAATTTTATTACAAAAAGAGTTAATTTCACAATTAAAATATTTTTGAAAATGGAATTTAAATAATATTAAGCCAATTGAATATAAAGCGTTTAAATAAATAAATGTTCTTATAACAGGATTTACTATGGTCCATATGTCTACAATCATTTATTTTACTTCAAATTCTGATTTACCTTTAATTATATGTCCATCAGGACTTAATGCTCTCCACAAAATATTGTATTTACCAGAAGAAATTTTTGGCATTGGGATAACAAACTCTTTTGATCTTTTATTAAGAGAGTCTAAATTTAATTTTAATTTTTGATTTTTTTCATTAATGTTATTTAGATCAATTTTTACAAGTTTTACCTCTGATCTGAATTTCAATTTAATTTCGGGAGGCGTCTTTGAATAAACTACATTTTCTCTTGGCAATATTTCAGTAAGTTGAGAATGTGAATAAGATAGTGTTGGACTTATAATGAAAAAGAAACTTAAAATAATTTTTATCATGTTTTTCCCTGAAAAATTTATTAGATTTACAGACGTTATATAAATATGTTTTTTTTGATTTAAAGATAACATATCACTTAAACCTTACTCTTAGGGTAAGGTAAAGTTAAATATATTTTTATTTTTTTTATAAACACCTTATCAGGCTAATAACCTGAAGGTCGCAGGTTCAAATCCTACCCTCCGCAACCAACTAATTCAATAAAATCAGTAACTTATATCACCCTCAAAGACATCGGTTTCTGGGGTTTTTTGTTTTAATTTAAACTATTTGTGCTAACCATTATGCCAACTGGTCTTAAGTTTTTTCTAATTTGATAATTGCTATTCGTATTTTTAATTATTCTTTTAGATGCACTTTATCATCAATTGTTCTTTTTTAATTCATTCTTACTATTAAATGAATATATATTAGAATAAATAACAAACACTATGAAATAACTATTAAGTATTAACCATAAAATCATGAAATATGAGTATGCATCACTGATTAACTTAAATTCTAATTTACTTAGCAACAAAATTGAGCTTGTGAAAAGCGTTCCAAATAATAAGGCAACATTAGTTTTTTTGTACTTATTATAGCGCATCGGATGAAAAACTTTAAATGGAACAAATTTAAGGAAAATAAAAGACAAAATTATTAGTAAATTTATCGACTGATTAAAACTCAAAATTTCTAAGTATAATAAAACAACATTCCATATAGATGGAAATCCAACATATGAAAACGATATATCTATTAATTTATTATTTACGTAAGAATATAAAGAAATGCATAAAACAATTATTGGTATAATTAATGTGAAGCTTTGAGGTAAATATTCAAATTTATACAGCATTATACAAGGTATAAAAATATAGTTAATATAATCAATTATTGTGTCCAAAGTTTTACCGTCAATACTAGGAAAGTTTATTTCAGTGTTATACTTTCTAGCCAAGGTTCCATCAACAATGTCAATTATCAATGCAATACCTAAAAACATAAAAGCTTGTGACTTGTTACCTTCCATGACAGATATTAATGCTAAAAAACTAAAAATAATTCCAGAACCAGTAAAAAAATGAACTAAACAAGCAGGAATTTTATTTCGAAAACTTTTCATTTAATGAGTTATTAGAGTTATTGTTAAATTTGATTAGAGTTATATTGGTTATATAAATTATATAGTTTTTTTCCTACTCATTACAATTCCTCATAATCAAAATTTAGGTTTAAATGATATTCTGCAATCAACCTAATTTTTCTAAATCACCAACTTAGATTACTAATCAAGAATTTAGGTTTTTAGGGGTTTTTTTTATTTCTAAATATTTCTACAAACCATTATACGAAAAGATCTTCAGATATTTATTTTTTAAAAATTATTATTTACATCTTTATATTATTTAAATTAGTATTGTTAAAAACTACTTTTAAGGATCAATTTTGATACCGAATTTAACATTCGATGCATTGCAAAATGGACTAGGTCACTTCGGCGTTGCTTCTAAAAGTAATAAAACAAGACATGTTGATACTTTAGGTGTCAGCTTTGATTCGTCTGCTTCATTATTAACATGTTTTGTCATTAAATCAGAGTGTGAGCAAATATTAGAATGTTTAAGCGAATCTGGTAGAATAAGTTTTTACGTTGGAATGGTAAGTCATGAAGCATATAACTTCAAAGGGAAATTTGTAAATTTTAATTCAATTAGTGAAAATGATTCAAAAGTTTCTAAAGAATATAGAAACAACTTGATTAATACTATTTCTAATATTGGTATATCAATAGAAGCTGCTACAGAAAAATATGGTAAAGTCCCAGATACAGCGATAACTTTTAAGGTAGATAAAGTATTTATTCAAACACCTGGACCAGATGCTGGCAAACTTATAAATGGATAAAAAGTATGATTGAGGAAAAACACCTGCCAGCATTGCAAGGAATGTTTCCAAGTTGGATAACTAGTTGTTCAGCTAGTGGGGAACCTAATACGACGGTAATTTCGCAAATTTGGTATGTAGATGAAAGTCACGTTGCTTTGTCATTTCAATTTTTTAACAAGACAAAAAAAAATATTTCAGAGAATCCATATGCTTATGCGACGATCTCAAATCCAAGTACGTTAAAACAATATAATATGGAATTAAAATTTGATCATGAAGAGACAGAAGGTGAACTATTTGATGAGATGGATATGAAATTGCAGGCAATAGCATCTATGACAGGAATGACTGGTATATTTAAACTTCAAGCCGCTGACGTATATAGAGTGTTATCAATAAGTGAATAATATTGTTTAAAATAAATATTTTAAAACATTTATTAAATTATGTTGATCTTAATGGATAATAACTCACAATCTAAAAATGAACTTGAAAAAGTTAAAAGTCTTCTTGAAAGAAGATCAAAAGAAATAGAAATTATTAAACAAATTTCAAATCAAATAAATAAGTCACTTAACTTAAATTCAATAGCTTGCGACATGCTTAAATTAATGAATGAGTTTTTTGGGTTTAAGCATTCGATGATTTTATTAGTTTCTCAAGATAAAAAATATCTTAATGTTTTAGAAACATATGGATATAAAAACAGAGGGGTTGGGGCAAAAGTTAAGTTTGGTGTTGGTGTTATTGGCATAGTAGCTGAAAAGAAAAGACTTATGAGAATGGCTAATCTAGGAATGCAAAGAAGTTACATGCAAGCCGTTCGTGAACAAGTAAAAATAACAAATAATAATCAATTGCAAGATGAAGTCGAGCTGCCTGGTCTCAAAAATGCAGAGAGTCAAGTTGCAATTCCAATGTTAATAGATGATGAATTGGTAGGAGTATTTTCTGTAGAAAGTGAAGAAATGAATATCTTTGACAAATCAGATGAAATTTTAATTGGTATTTTAGCTAATCAAACAGCTAGCGCTCTTCAAAATGCAAGACTTTATCAGCTTGAACAAAAAAGATTAAAAGAATTAAATGATGCCCATCAAGAACTAGAAAATCTAAACATAAATCTTGAAAAGAAAGTAGAGGAGAGGACATCTGAATTGGAGAAACTTTCAAAAAAATTATCAAAATATTTTTCTCCGCAAGTTTATGACTCAATTTTTTCGGGAAAATTAGATGTTAGAGTTCAAACCAAGAGAAAACCTCTTACAGTGTTTTTTTCGGATTTACAAGGTTTTACGGAATTGACTGAAAGATTAGAACCTGAAGTCTTAACTGAATTACTTACGCAATATCTAACTAAAATGTCTAATATTGCTATTAAATGGGGTGGTACTATTGATAAATTTATAGGGGACGCAATTTTAATTTTTTTTGGTGACCCTACCACAAAAGGTAATACGGAAGATGCCGTAGCATGTGTGTCAATGGGATTAGAAATGTTAGAGGAACTTAATAAGTTAAGAGTCCTGTGGAGGAAAAGAGGCTTAGTGAAACCTTTAAATGCAAGAATTGGAATCCACACTGGAGTATGTACTGTAGGAAATTTTGGCTCAGAAGACAGGCTAGATTATACAATTATTGGAAATGGTGTTAATTTAGCTTCTAGACTTGAATCGAATTCCAAAATCAACAAAATTTTATTATCGGAAGACACTTATCTTCTTATTAAAAATGAAATTATGTGTGAAAAAAAAGAAGCGATAAACGTTAAAGGTATTTCATATCCTGTACAAACGTATGAGGTGACTGGATTTTCAAATAAAAGTAAAAACTTAATTGAAAAAAACATCCCAGGTTTGTCTTTATCATTTGATTTGTCTGAAATTGAAGATGACAAACATGCTATAGAATTAGTTTCGCAAGTTTTGAGAAATTTGAAGAAAAAAGATTAACTCACATACATCGAATTTATGAGAAATTAATTTTTAACAAAATTATAAGTCTAATCAATTGTAGGGCCAGATACTGGATCGGTCACACCTAGGTCTGAAGAAATTACATCAAGAAGGTCTCTTATTTTATCTAAATTAGAAATCATGTGTGGTCTTGCTTCAATAATTGCTTGTTCATTTTCAAATATACCCACAAAACAAAATGTGTCTTCACCTGTTTGAAAAGTAAAGTTATCGATAGCCTGTTCATATTTTCCAATTTCTTTAGACTTTTTAATAAATTCTTCTGATTTACCTTCTTTTACTTTAAATCTGACTGAAGTTATGAACTTTCCCATTAATTCTCCTATAATATATATTAAGTTTCTATTTTTTAATTTTTACGTCTAATGACTTTATGCAATTCTATTACTTCTGGTTCACCAGGGTCCATTCCCATTTCTGAAAGAACTGGACCTATTTTTGCGCCAAATGATTCAAAATGTTCCTTAGAGTCAAAGAGTAGAGAAACTTTCATTTGGTCACCTGTACCAAAACATAATTCTAATTCAAGTCCAGGATCTGGATGAACGCCCTCCTTATAAAGTCTTTCAACTATTGTATCATACTGTTCTGCTGTCATGGATGGTGGTGAAAAACGTACTAAAATACTCATGAGAACTCCTTTTAAAAGTAGACTAATAAAAATAATTTAAATTTATAACTATTATTTTTAATATTTACATATTTGCTATATTTAATTCAATTCAGATGTATTTAATAACACCATTTTTGTAAGTCAGACATGATAAAAATAATAGTTATCAAAATAAGACTAATTTTTAATCTTTTCATAAATACAAAATATTATTTATAAACAGATCAAGAAAACTTTCCTAACCTTTATTAGGCAATTATTTCATGACAATGATAAACTGCTATTTTACCGTTGCGAAGTATGCATAAACCATCTTTGTTCGCTTTTCTGGGTTTTCACGACTGATTACACTATGAAAGCCACAAAGTGAATGATTATCCTCGTGAATAACTTTGTAATCAGATAAAACAGCTGTTGTATTTGTTGCCCATACCAATACTTGTTCTAAATTTTCATTTTCGTATGTAGGGCGGAAGACAAGATCATCTGTAACAATATTTGAAATGTAACTTGCATCACCAGTAGTAAAAGTTTTGTTCCAACCGTCTAAGGCTTCTTTGAAAGTTAATGTTCCTATCACTGTATATTTAAAAGTCTAGAATTTTAACAATTTTTAATAGTTCTATTATTGATTAATTAAAAAAAATGTCAATTTGTGCCAACCAGATGTCAGGTTTATTCCATTTTTTTCCTGTATATTCTTGACTTATAGGCATATAATGATTTTCTTAATAGGTTTATAAGAGTATAAGCATGAAATTTTTACTGAGTATCTTGTATATTATTTTTTTTATTTCGGTATCTTACTCTAGCTATGCAAAATGTAATTTTAATTGCTCAAAAGAAAAAAAGATAACAAGTTTTATTTTTGAACATAATAAAAAATTTAATGAAAAACATTTAAATCTGTCTAATAAAACCTTAGGAAAAGATCTTGGATTTGGTCATAAGTGGGAAACTAATGTTAGGAGAAACTTAAAAGACTGGAATATTGGTATCATAGAAAATTCACCTGAAAAAGCTAGGTTAGGTACATCTTATTTAAGGTTTGAAACAAAAGAAGGATATTGTACAACTTCTACTGGGAAGTCTGGATGGAGTGACTGCAAAGGTGGTAGAAACAGAGCGGAGCTAAAAAGTCTATGGAAAAATGAGCCAAAAACAAATAAAACATTTTGGCATTTTTATAGTTTTAAAATTCCATCTTCCATAGAACAAAAAAAGGGCGTCAAAACAAGTATTTGGCAAATACATTCGGGAAAATCAGCACCGTCTTGGATGATTAGATTTACTAAAAATTCAGGATTAAAAATTGAAAATCATACAGTTTTTCCACCAGATGAAAAAGTAATAATGAAAAGAAAAAATCTATTTGATAAATGGCATGACGTTATTATTAAAGCCAATTTATCAAAAGAAATGAAAGGTTTTTTTAGTTTGTGGGTTAATGGAAATAAAAAACTTAAATTTAACGGCATTACTAGACAATTAGCTGCAAAACAAGACCCTTTACATTTTGGTATATATAATACTGGCTCAAAATATGGTGATAAAAATATGAATGGTAAAAATTTAGGGAATATTATAATTTTATTTGATGAAATAAGAGTTGGTGATACCTGTAAAGATCTTAAATTAGAAGATTTTAAATACAAATGCACAGCATTTAATTAGAATAACTTTCAGATTATTTTATTAACTATTTTAATAGCAAACATGGAACCGAGCCCACTAACATACCAACCAGTCGTTAGTTTTTTTGTAATTTAAAGATCATAATCCATAATTTCTATATTTCTAAGCATGCTTTATATGCTCTATTTTATTTTCTTCAGATGAATTACAATTTTTTCAAATTCTAAAAAATAACACTTTCCTTTAGATGACGCAAAGTAACCATTAACTGCAAGTTTTTCCATTATAGCATTTTTATCCTTAATCCCATGCTGTGCATTTAAAGTAGATACAATTGAATCAGAATGGTCGTCATTCATATGTTTAATTATTCTTAAAGACGCGTTAAAAGCCATCTAGGTATTTTGCTAATATTCATGTTTGTTTTAACTTTGCTATTTTTAGGAAATGAAAGTAACGTAATATGTATATTTATTAAGAAGAAATTTTATAATCAATTAATATATTCAAGCGGAGTAAAGCATGTCATTTATTACAGTTTCACATTGGGAAGCAAAAACTTGGAACAAAGAAGATGAGACCAAAGCTACAGAAAAATACGTTCCTATGATTATGTCCATGGGAGCAAAGTCTGTAAAAATGTGTAAGACAGATGAATTGAATTTTATGGTTATTACAGAATGGTCAAACGGACAGGTTGCGAAGGAGGCTGCGGATAAAATTGCAAGTATTAGAGAGCAAGCTTCTGAAGAATTTGATAATATAATGATAAGTAGCCATGCTGGTGAAACATTTGCATCCAACTAATAAAAGTAATTATATATAATTCTTTAAATTATTCAGAAATTTAAACATTTATTTAACATTTCTTTATAATGAAAATTACATAATTGTAGGTTGAAGTTAGAAAAATAATTACTACATACAAAGTATCATAATGAAACTTTTATCAAAAAAAATCTAAATATATAAATAAGCTTTCTTATTAAATGAGTAAAAACAAAAAACAAGTGCTTCACTTATGTGGATCACCCACCAATGAATTTTTCTATAATCTTTCTTTAATTTACGCAAAA
>QBXD01000020.1 GCA_003283875.1 SAR116 cluster bacterium AG-321-A13
TCGGATTTCCGTTTACCTTTAAAATGACGGGTGTTTTCCTCTTTTGGTCTCTTAAAATCTTGATTTCTTCCTCCTTTTCTACTTCTATTGGGATTACTTCTATTAGAAGTAAAATTTTCAGGAGGTTTTTCAAGTAATCTAACCATTATGTGGCGTTCTATAGGTTTTTGGTTAGCTGCCAATTCTTTGAGGGTTGAAGAGGTCTCTTCTGATATCTCGATAAAGGTTACTTTTGGTTGAATTTTTATAGAACCTATATCTCTCTTTGATAAATTACCTGCCTTGCACAACATAGCAACCAACCATCTAGGTTCAGCTGTATCGTCTTTACCAACTGAAAGTTCAAACCAAATACTGTTTTGGAAACCATTTCCTTTAGTTCGTCCTTCAATTTTATCTGATGGATTTCGTAAATCCTCTGGAGCAGATAAATCTTTACCTATTAATCGGTAATAAGCAGCAGCTAATTGTTCTATTGAATTTTTTGAAATAAGTTCATTAACCAGTTCTTGTTCTTCATCAGTTATTGGATCTTCTAAAATTTTATTTTCAACAATTCTTTTTTTGTCTTCCTTTAGAATTTCTTCTCGAGAGGGAGGAGAAGCCCAAATGGGCTTTACATTTGCCTGTCCAAACAGACGTTCTGCAATCCTTGATCTATTTTGAGGAACCAGTACAGCGCAAACACCTTTTCTACCTGCCCTACCAGTTCTTCCACTTCTGTGAAGCAATGTATCAGAAGTTCTTGGAATATCGGCATGTATTACTAAGTCAAGATTAGGTAAGTCAAGACCTCTTGCCGCAACGTCAGTTGCCACGCATACTCTTGCCTTAGACGTTCTCATAGCTTGAAGAGCCATATTTCTTTCATTTTGACTTAATTCACCCGAAAGAGCTACAGCGGATATGCCTCTGTTTGTCAAACGACTAGTCATATGATTAACAGCAATTCTAGTCGCACAAAATATAATAGCGTTAGTTGCTTCGTAATATCTTAGAGTATTTATTATAGCATTTTCTTGATCACTCATTACAATTTTGAATGCCCTATATTCAATATCAACATGTTGTGAGTTTGACTTTCCAATAGAGATTCTAACTGCATCTTTTTGATAACGCTTAGCGAGATTAGCAATACCTTTTGGAACAGTCGCTGAAAACATCAAAGTTTGTCTGTCGTCTGGAGTTGTATCTAAAATAGCTTCTAGATCTTCTCGAAAACCCATGTCCAACATTTCATCTGCTTCGTCAAGGACAACAGTTTTAATATTTGACACATGAAAATGGTTTCTTTCAATATGATCTTTTAAACGACCAGGAGTTCCTACTACAATATTAGGTTTTGTCTCTAAATTTCGTTTTTCTGTTCGTATATCCATACCACCAACACATGAAGCAATTTTTGCTTCAGATGATGCCAAAAGCCAACCAAGTTCGTTTTTGACTTGAAGGGCAAGTTCTCTTGTAGGTACAATAATTAGAGCTTCTGGTGACTTAGGAGTTTTGAAAAAAGAATTATCCGCAAGAATATTTTCTACAATTGCTAATCCAAAAGCAATAGTTTTACCTGAGCCAGTTTGTGCCGACACAAGCAAATCCAGTCCTGAGTAGTCATCTTTATATACTTCTTCTTGAACAGGGGTTAAATTTTCATATCCCTTGTCTGACATTGCCTTTGCTATAGGTGCTGGTATTCCTGATGCTTCTAACATTTTCAACTTTCAAATTAAAAAAGAGGTTTATCTTGAAATTAAAAAAATTTTTAATTTTAACATAAATAACTACTAGACTGATCTTTTAGTCTTCAATATCAATAAAGTAAAGCATTAGAGATCACTAGTTGAAATAATAAAAAAGTCCTTCAAACAACAAAGACCGTAAAAAGATGAATAATAAATATGATGTAATAGTAATTGGTGCTGGGGCTGCAGGCTTAATGTGCTCCATAGAAGCTGGCAAAAGAGGTAAAAGCGTATGTTTACTCGAACACACCTCGAAGATTGCTGAAAAAATTAGAATCTCAGGGGGTGGAAGGTGTAATTTTACAAACTTGTACAGTGATGATAATAATTTTTTGTCTGAAAATATACATTTTTGTAAATCTGCATTCTCAAAATATACTCAACTCGACTTCATCAATTTAGTCAAAAAACATTCCATAGAATTTCATGAAAAAAAGCTAGGTCAATTATTCTGTAATAAATCTGCAAAAGATATAATAGAAATGTTGATTTCTGAGTGTGAAAAACAAAAAGTAAAAATTAAAATTGAAACTAAAATTAATACCCTCAATAAAACTAAGGATTGTTACGTTATAAAAACTAACACAGGTGATTTATTTTCTTCTTCTATCGTTATTGCAACTGGTGGTTTGTCTATACCAAAAATTGGGGCTACTGACTTTGGTTATAAAGTTGCAAAACAATTTAATTTGAAAGTTACTAAACTCTATCCAGCCTTAGTGCCTTTAATTTTTGACAATGAAATATTAGAATTTTGTAAATCACTTGCTGGGGTCTCTGTAAATGCTTCAGTTAAAATAAATAAAAAAGTGTTCGATGAAGGTTTAATTTTCACACATAGAGGTATTAGTGGGCCATCAATATTACAAATATCTTCTTTTTGGAAAGATGCAAAACCTTTAACAATCAACCTTCTACCAGAGTATGATCTTAATCAAATATTAAAAGCAAGAAGGGTAGAAACGCCTAAACAAAATATATCTAGAATTTTGTCAGATTATTTACCAAATAGACTAGCTGAGGCTGTTTGTAATAAGCTTAAAATAAATATAAAGATTGCTGACACTTCGAATGAAAATATTAAAAAAATATCTGAATTCGTAAATCAATGGACTGTTATTCCAATTGGTACAGAAGGCTACAAAACAGCTGAGGTAACTTTGGGAGGTGTTGATACCAAAGAAATATCTTCTTCTACTATGGAATGTAAAAAACATTCTGGATTATATTTTATTGGAGAAGTTTTAGACGTTACCGGTCACTTGGGTGGACATAATTTTCAATGGGCTTGGTCAAGTGGTTTTTTAGCAGGTCAAAACGTATAATTTAAATTACGGTCCTCTTAGCAGCTTCAGAATTATGGTCACCTGCTTCATCCCAATATGGAACTGGTCCGTAAATTTCAATTAAAAAATCAAGGAATGCTCTCACTTTTGGAGATAAATGTTTGCCACTTGGGTAAACAGCATAAATTGGAACATCTTCTTGAACATACTCATCTAAAATTGATACCAGAGTTCCTGCCGCTAAATGTCTTCCAACAACAAATCTTGATAACATTGCAAGTCCACCACCATTGATTGCTGACCTTAGAATTGCATCCCCATGATTCAATTGTAATTTCCCTTTTGCATGAATTAATTTGATTTTACCATCTACAAGAAAATGCCAATCATTGTAAGGATTACCGTTTCGGAAGGAAATGATTTCATGATCTAGTATTTCGTCAGGATGATTAGGTTTTCCACGCTTTTTAATATATTCTGGTGAGGCAAATAAAGTTCTTGGGTTTTGTGCGAGCTTTCGTGCAATTAATGATGAATCCTTCATGACAGCAATTCTAATTCCTAGATCTATATTATTATCAATAAGGTCTACTACTTCATCAGAAATAATCATTTCTATTTCCACCTCAGGATAACGCTCTCTAAATTTTGGGAGATGTGGTGCTATATGTCTGTAAGAAAAAGTTCCAGGAGCTGTAATGCGCAAATGCCCTCTCGGTGCATTCGTGGCACTTGAAATAGCTGCTTCAGCTTCATCAACATCTCCAATGATTCTTCTTGCTCTATCTAAATATGCAAACCCAACCTCTGTAAGTGATACAGACCTAGTCGTTCTGTTTAATAATCTCGCACCTAATCTATCTTCTAATGCTGATATATTTTTTGATACTACTGAAGGAGATAAATCAAGCTCTCTTCCTGCTTTAGCAAGTGAACCATTATCGGCAATAGCAACAAAAACTCTCATTCCAGATATTAAATCCATAAAACATCCTTAAGATAAAAAGTAATACATAACATAACCATTTTTATTTTTGTAGGTTGCATGAAAAAAACTTGAAATAAGAGGTATATTTGCGTATTAGGAAGATGCATACGGCGTGAATTAGGTCATCCAAGACATACAACGAGTCTGCGGAGGGATGGCTGAGTGGCTGAAGGCGCCGGTTTGCTAAATCGTTAAAGGGAGCAATCCCTTTCGGGGGTTCGAATCCCCCTCCCTCCGCCATTATAATGCTTTCATAAACATATATATAAAATACTATTATTTACCATTATGTATCATTATATATCATAGTTGTTTTAAATTTATTGTTTAAAAACAATGGCTTGCAAGGATAAATCCTTTGTTTTATAATGCATATTAACAATTTAAACAATTCTTAAATCGGGGAATAAAAAGGGGAATGAAAATTTATGGCTCACCTTACGAATAAAAAATTAGAAAGTTTTTTTGAAAAAGGAGTTTACGTTGATGGAGATGGTTTAAGACTTCGTATTGGTAAAAATAAAAATAAAAGTTGGAGTTTAAGGTATCAGCTTGCTGGACAGGTCAGAGAAATGGGTTTGGGGAAATACCCAATCGTATCACTAAAAGATGCCAGAAAAAAAATGATCGATGCCAAGAAGATGATTTATGAAGGTAAAGATCCACTTGAAGTGAAGAAAGAACTTAAATTAGAAAAACAAAAACAAATAATAACTTTTAAAAAAATCAGTGATGAGTTTATTAAAAAATTTCAGATTGAATGGACCAATAAAAAACATACCCAACAATGGACAAATACACTTAACACTTATGCAAACCCAATCATTGGTAAGTTGCCTTTGGATAAAATTAACAATAATCATATTTGTAAAATATTAAATCCAATTTGGATTACTAAACATGAAACAGCTTCTAAGGTTAGACAAAGACTGGAAAGAGTTTTTTCATATTGCATAGCCCGGCAATTTATGAAAGGTCCCAACCCTGCTGCTTACAAAGATAATCTTCAACATCTTCTCCCAAACGTTAGCAAAATTATAAGTGTAAAACATCATAGGTCTCTAGATTACAACGATGTTCCAGATCTTATAAATGAGTTACAAAAACTAAAAACTACATCTTCATATGCTCTAACATTCTTAATTGCTACAGCTACAAGAACAAATGAAGTTATAGGAGCCATATGGAAAGAGATTGATCTAAAGAATAAAGTTTGGACTATTCCTGCTCCTAGGATGAAGATGAGACAAGAACATTCAGTACCACTAAATGATACTGCTTGTTTTGTGTTAAGTAATATACAAAAACATAATTCTTCTGACTTTATTTTTTTAAATAACAATAAAAAATCTCATATATCTAACAATAAAATGAGACTATTACTTAAAAATAATTTTCCAGAAATTTTTAAAAAAACTGTGCCTCATGGATTTAGATCATCATTTAGAGATTGGGCTGAAGAAAATCATAATTTTTCTAGAAGAGCTGTTGAATTATGTCTAGCTCACTCAAATAAAAACAAAGTTGAAAAGGCATATTTGAGAAGTGATTTGTTTTTGAAAAGAAAACACATAATGGATGAATGGAATAATTTTTTAAGAGGAAGTGATTAAAGAAAATGCAAAACTCAAATCTATATAAATGCAAGTTATGTAAATCAAATTTTGTACCAAGAACAACTGGTGGATCTGAAAAAATTTATTGTTCCAATAAATGTAAAAATAAGTTTCACAGTTTTTGTAAACAATATTCAAAAAAGTTACTTGAAAACAATTATATTTCTATGGAAGAGCTGATCAACCTTGATATGAAAAAATAAATCTAATAAACACAAAAATATCCATAAAAAATCTTCTTTGAGCCATTTTTAAGTCTAAATCTAATTTGATTATCTTACTTATTTTAAGGAGAATTTTATGGCAAACAGCGGTATTGAGTGGATAAATATAATTTTTAATTTTTGTGTACGGTTACTGTATGATATTGGATCAATTTTAGGCATAAGCTACGAAGAAATAAACGTATGGATTTTTGTAGTTATATGGCCATTTCTTAGCCTAATAATGTTTGGAGAAATAATAAGATTACGTTTGAAATTAATTAGTAAAAAACAGGATTTTTAAAATTATTAGTGTGTGCAAGTGATAAATAAATTAAGAAATTTAATATGAGAGATTTAAATAAATTTTTTTCTTTTGATAAGATGAAAAATCAATTACTTTGCTTTTTTTTATCATTGCCATTAACGATTAATGTATTCAATTCTGTCTTTTTCTAAAACTAATCGAACATAGTAATCCAAAGTCAAAAAACCTTTTCGTGACGTGTAGCAACTAGTCATTATATCAATTTCTTTCTTTCCTTTAGTTATCTTGTAAATATCTTCTAAAGATTTTGGGATATTTGAGTCCACATACTTGATCCAACAACTTTTCCACATGCCGTATATGTCTGCATCGGAGCCTTCTTTGACACTATGAATATAAAAAGGTCTTTCAACCATACTAATCTTTTCTAAATTTTCTTTAGAAATAACTGCACCAGCCAAGTTGATATAGTCTCTGTAAATGCTATTTTGTTTTCTTTGTAATTTAATGAGATATGATTTTTCCACACCCTTGTTTTTGAAAGTAAACTTTGCCTCACCTTCAAACCCTCTTAAAATATAGCTCATATCAGCAGGTGTTTTTATAGGTTGGTCATTAACCTTAATCAAACTAGATCCGATTTCTAAAATTTTCCCATTTAAATGTAATTCAGACACTCTATTATACTCGTCAGTCTCATTGTCCTTAGCAAACTTGATAGGAACTTCCATGGGAAGAGGACTTTTACCAGCCTTATAAAGATCTAGGATCTTACAAACTAAATAAGACGGCACTGCCAAACCAATACCACTTGATTTTTTAATGGATGACTTATTAATCCCAACAATCAGTCCAGTTTCTAAATCAATTAAAGGACCACCAGAGTTACCAGAGTTAATAGCTGCATCAGTTTGTATGACTTCTTTACCGTAAAGAAACCTTTGTTTAGAGATTATACCCCTAGATGCAGAGAATTTTAGCCCTTTAGGGTGGCCATAGGCCGCTACTGCGGTCCCGTTTTTAATAATTTTATTGCAACCTAGGGTCCCTTCTTTTGATCTCTCAGGCATCATTTCAGGGTTGACTTTTACTAATGCTATATCAAGTTCAGGATCAACATAAATTAGTTCTGATTTAATAAACCTTTCACCTTTAAAAGCTACTTTAATGTAAGTGTTTCCAGCTCCAGATACATGAGCATTAGTTACAATTAAGCCCAGTGATTTATCAACCACAAAACCAGCCCCTACCCATGATTTTATAATTTCATCTTCATCAGTATCCTCAACAAATGGATGATCAACTAATACTCTAAAACGAACAGTATAATTAGATGCATCATCTATAAAACTTTTAGCAAAAGCATTAATCGGAAAAATAAAAGAGAAGAATAGTACCAATAAAGACGTATATTTGATCTTATCAAATTTAATAATCATTATTCTTTCCATTCTTCTATAATTGGTAAAATATCTGATTTCATTTTTCGGATGTCGTCGGAGTACTCAAAAAACCTGTCCATAGCAAAAGAGTTCACAAATATATCTTTATTTATAGTTATATTTAATTTTTTTGTTAACCTATCAAGTGTTTCTTCTAATGTTTCTGGATCCTCTTCTTCAAAATCGTAAGAACTAGAAGACATATTATTCATTACCACACTAAATTCATCTTCATATTTTTTACTAATACGCGAGTTAAAATTTATATCGCTTTCGTCATCATAAAAATCTGTATTAAGTATATTATCTTTTAAAGTAAGAAGATCTTGAAGTGTCCTTTCAAAATAATCAGCCGTACGATTATAATCTTGATCAAAAAACTGATGCGCTTCTTCTATCTGCTTTGAAGCGTCATCTAACAAACTTTCCCAGTGATTTAATTCTTTTTCATTAGCTCCTTCTTTCATCTTTTTATAAATATGAGACTGTATTAAGTTTTTTACATTATCGTTTAGTAAGTTTTCTTGCCCTACATTTCTTTTTAACTTGAGTTGATTTAAAATTTCTCTAGCAAACTCTATTTTTATTTCAATTTCTGTGATTATAGTTGCTACTTCAGATCTACCTTCGTCTTCTTTTTCATAAATATTTTTAGAGTTTGTACTTCTATTTTCAAACGGGTTAGGTTCACTAGCCGATACTTCTAAATAAGGTTTTTCAATTGGAGGGATATAATTATAATTATAAAGGAAAGAAAATTCATTATAATTGTTTTCCGCTAAATCAAAAAGGACATCGTCCAAATCTTCTTTTACTTTAATATACTTATTAAAATATTGAACTGCGTTTTTATTTTTTGATAATTTAAAAAACTCATAATGATCAAATTCCAGATTTATCAAACCAAGATCTTTTTCAAAAACATCTTGCATCGTTTTATCTTTGCCAATGGAAAAAGCTCTTTCTACAAATTCTTTTATCTGTGAATTTTCCCATGAATTACTAACATCAGGGTTAATAAAAAATTGATTTAATTTTTCTATAGTTAGAATAATAGAACCCATTACGAACCCTCCCTAGAATTTATACTAATTACATTTTCATTATTATTAATTAGTCTGGATTGCGCTTTTTGAAATGCCCTCCTTCTTCTTTTAACAGCCTGAGTATAGTTTTTTATGTCGTTTCTAGCCTGATAGGTTTCAGGAGATTCTTCGGTTACAACAGATAAAAAAGCATCTTTTTCATTTTCATCCAAAGCTTCTAAGTATTTAATAACAAGTGCATGAGTTTCTGGACTAGAGAACTGAGTCTTTGCGATTAAATTTTGATGTATTTCAGTGTTAGTAGCATTTGTTTCATAAGCTTCTACTTCTTTATCAAAATTAACAGTATCTAACGATTTAGCATCAATTGCTGCGTTCTTCGTAATTGTATAAAAAAACTTGAGGTTAATACTGATCGGTTGATTAGCGTCTTGTTTATTTTTTTTCCAATTTAAAAACTTTACTACAACTGTATTAATTAAGTCGTTTGTTTCTACAAATCTACTTGTGTATTTTAAAGACGCTTTTCGAATTGTCTTATAATTTTCGTTTATCAAAACTTCACATGTTTCGCACATATATCACATCTCCTCTTATATATAATAATAAGCATGAATTAATTTATTTTCAAAAAAAACTGATCGCCCATTATGTTTTTGATCTGAGCTATAATTTTTCTCGATACCAATAGAATTTTCTTTTTCCCATTGAGATTCTAAGAAATTATAAAGTGGTTGGTTTGTACTTAGATCTTCAGATAAACTTTCATCTGAGTCAGCCAGCCAACCGTTTAATGATTTTTTAACATTCGATTTACAGGTTTCTTTACTAAAAAAAACTTCAATAAAAGATCTACCTGCACCTTGTACTATATAACCATTAAAATCCTTATCGGACAATTTATCAAAATAGTCAAAATCTGAACTAAAACGACTTTTATTCAAAATCTCACCTAGATCATTTGTGTGGCTACTACTATCAAGCTTCACAGATAATTCGTCTATACCATCCCAAACATTTGACTGAATTGATGCTTCTTCTTTATTTTTCATCAAGCTTGCTTTGGTTTCTCTAATCTTAGGGCTTAATACAAAATCACTCTTTGAAAACTCTGCGCTTTCATTATAATTCCATCTACTTTTTTCAACACAGTTTACGGGTATAATTTCAGCTGAAAAAGGGGGAATAATTACTGATTTTTCAGCTATTCTATTTTGCTTAGCTCCTTTTATAGCCTCACCGTCGAGAATTAAGAGGTTAAATTCACTATCATTATGTACTTCAACTCTACTGACAACTCCCTCGTCAGATAGTTCTGTTACTTTGAGCAAGTCTAAATCAAACAACTCGTCTAAAGATTTTAAGTTTTTTGGAATTTCTTTTAAATCAAACTTTATAGGATAAAAGTTTAGTTTTCCTATTTGTACTTTGTCCAAAAAAGATACTGAGTTGAACTGATCATTTAATTTTAACATTATTTATTTCCTTTCTTACCAATACGCTTTGTTAATCAAGACACGAATTCTTGTGCCTTGATTTGAGTTTTAATCTAATGTTTCCTCTTCATACTTCTCTTAGAGCGTTGAATATGAGAAGACCTCGGATTTTTTTTTCTTTTGTCTTGATTTGATTTATGTTTTGATTTATGGATTCTTTTCATAATTATTCTCCTCATCATGTCTCATAAATATTGCTCTCTATATGTACCAACGCTGAATTTTGAAAAATGTGACAAAAAAAATGAATTTTTTTATTTTTTATGAATTTTTGATAATACTTTGAATAATACCAACAATTACAGGGCAGTAATTAGCAGGACCAGCAAACGTTAGAGAGTTCTCCAAAGAGTTTGCTCTATCTAAAAAATAAATAGCAGAATGCATTACATCGAACACGTAACCACCATTATTTAATTTAGCATTGTTAATTTTAATCCAAGTAGGTTTGACGTCTTCGTTTTGATTTACTATTGATTTACTTTCATTCCATGAATTACCTTCAATTAGATACCTACAAAGTAAAGCCATAATAGCTGAACAATTTCCTGCGTCAGGATGATAATGTGTTATCGCGGCCTCTTCTCTTGCGATACTGATCAATCTATCTGTTGGTATGTTTTTATACCCTGCAATTGGAGCTATCCTATGAGCTGGACCACAGCCTGCAGTGGCTCCATTAAGTTGTTTGTCTACTTCTTTAGACGCGTTATCTATTGAAACGCCTCTTGATACCTTTTGAAATACCATTGCAAAGGTTGGCCCAGTATCAAAAGCATCAGTATCCCACCAATGATAGTATCTATTTACCAAATCACTTTTTTGAAAACCATCAGACACTAATAAACTCTTGTGTAAGATTTTAGCAAGTTCGGTTGGGCCACCATTCTTATCACCTTCGACATACCCATTTAAAATTTTATCAATATTGTTCATTTTTATATCTTATTAAAAATATAAACTAATCACAATTGACATACTTAGTGTAATATGTATACTAAGTAAAGAATTTTATATGTATTAAGTGTAAAAAATAAACTAAGGTAATAATATTGGTACAATTTGAATCAGAATTCTGGCATCCATCAGTAGCTACTGACATAGTACTTTTTACTATAAGAAATAAAGTTCTCAATATTCTTCTGGCCAAAAGAAAAGATAACGGCATGTGGGCTGTGCCGGGAGGTTTCCTTCAAAAAGGAGAGACATTAAGACAATGTGCAGAAAGAGAACTAAAAGAAGAAGCCGGTATATCAGTCCCCTACTTAGAACAATTTGAAAATTTTAGTGATCCTAACAGGGACCTTAGAAATCCAAATACACAAGTAATATCTGTTGCTTTTATAGCCATACACCCATCTGGTAAGCTTAAGATCAAAGCTAATACGGACGTTTCTGATGTTAATTGGTTTGAATACGACGGAATCCCAAAATTGGCCTTTGATCATAACGAAATCTGTATTAAAGCTCGATTAAAACTAGAACAATTAGCTAAAGATAAACCTGATCTTTTATTTCCATTTTTAGAAGAAGAATTCACGCTAACAGAACTACATGAAACATTATTAATCGTTTCCTCAGATATTTCGAGCCTCAAGGAAAAGAGAAATTTCAGAAAGTGGGTTGCAGAATATAACAACGGTAAAGGATTAGTTGCAGAAACAGGTAATTATAGAACAGGCAATCATAGACCGGCTAAATTGTATAAGAAATTTATATAATGAAAGGAATAAATATGAATGTTGATAAGAGTATTGGCATGTTCTTAGGGTTAGCAATTGGTGATGCGCTAGGAGCTCCTCTTGAGTTTAAAGAAGCCAGCTCTCCTGACAGTATCTTAAAAAAATATGCTACTGGTGGGGCCCACAACGTCTCCATTGGTGAATGGACAGATGATACTAGTATGGCGCTGGCAATAGCAAATTCATTAATAGAAAAAGAAACTTTTGATGCTGATGATATTATGCAAAAATTTTGTAACTGGTATGAAAAAGGAGAATACAGTACCAGAGGTAGATGCTTTGATATTGGAGGCACCGTTGGCGTGGCTCTTAGAAGCTACTCTAAAACATTAAATAATTCTGAATATCTTCAACCATATAGAGGTAGAACAGCTAGGGATTCGTCTGGTAACGGAGCATTAATGAGAATGGCACCCGTTATTATGGTAGCTACAGACCGCTTTCATGCTACGCAATTGGCAACTCAACAAACTTTACTTACTCACGGAAGTAATCTCTGCGTAGAGTACTCGTTAATGCTAGCTGAAGAGCTATACTTCGGATATCCTATAGCTAGATTTGAAAAATATAAATTACCCTTAGATATAAACGAAAACGAAGTTATGTCGGGTGGTTTTGTAAAAGAAACTTACGAAGCTGCATGGTGGGCCTTTTCTACAACAAATAGCTTTGAAGATTGTATAATTAGAGCTGTAAATAGAGGACATGATGCGGATACAACTGGTGCAGTAGCTGGCATGATAGCCGGTAGGCATTATGGACACAGAAATATACCATCTTATTTTAAAGATAATTTAATGTGGTACGATGAATTATTTCAAACAGCATTAGATTTATCTTATGTTGAGTATAAAGATGCAAGGGATGCTTAAATTAATATGGAAAGATATATATGAAGAAAAATTTTTTAAGTGTTTTTAGATCATTAAAAGGTTCTTATAATTTACTCGACTTTGCACAAAAATCTAAAGGTAAAACATTACCTAGATCCAGAAAATCCTTCAAAAAAGAATATGAAATATTAAAACAGTATAAAGACGGTTTACTATTAAAAAATGAAGCGATAACCCTTTTAACTAATTTAAAAAACATTGATCATATACAAGCAGAAAAAATACTGGAAAATATTGAGAGCGATAAAATAATTCCAATGAAAATAAAGTAATCATTAATTTTTTTTTATATTAGTCACTTATTATCAAGATAAATGCCAAACACATTAAGCCCATATATAAACCGCTTATTATCATTGCTAGTGTCATAAATATAAAAAGTGAATTATGAAAACTTGGAATACAATAATCAAACCATCTAGTTTTTACGACTGCAGCTTTTCTTTTAACTGGCTTAGAAATATATCCTAATCTAATTAAGTATTTTCTAATAGCCTCACGACTTCTATTCATATCTCGAGATATCTTATTTAACGAATGACCTTTATTAAATCTTATAATGGCATCATTAATTTCAGATTTGGTGAACTTACCTTTATGGTATAGATGAATGATTTTATGGTGAACAGTTTCTTTAATCTGATTAAAAGCGTTATTAATTTTTTTCATCTTTTCTTCAGAAACTTTACTGCTAGAAGCAAAATTATCTGGATGATATTTCTTAGCTAAACTGATATATTTTTTTCTTACGCTTTCGTAATCAGCTGATTGTGGAATGCCTAAAACACTATATGGATTAATCAATTACACCTCTTTATTTGTTCATGATAAATATAGATCATTTAGATGATAAATAAAGCCTATTAGCTGATGACACATTTATAATCATACCAATTATTTTTACTTGTAACCAGATGATGACTTTTAACTCTCAGTTTACCAGAGAGTTTGTTGTATGAAATTTTAAATGTATATTCATACACAGTATAATCACCGGCTGAATGCCAAAAAATATAATCATTTTCAGTCCAATATTTTTTAGGATTATTATTCCCAACAATTATATTTTTCTCTTTTTTATCAAACGTAATGAAGAATTGATTAGTTACCCCCGTACAAAAATACTTAGCTGAGCTTGCATACACTGGTGAAAACGAGATTAAAGAAAATAAAATAAATAAAAGTATTTTCTTCATAAATAATACTCCTTATAAAGTTACCGTTCTTAATCCATTAAATTTTATTGCCGTACCGTGCCCCCTATACAAAGGCAAAACAACTTCATTACTTTTTTGCTCAGGATGATAAAAACATACAGAAGCAAAATGGACTTTATCGGTAACATTAGATACACTTTTAATAATATCATCAATATTGGAAGGTAACTCAGGCATATAGCCTCCAAATCTTGAGGAACCAATTATCACACATTCGTCTTTTTCTTCTCCTTTAAACCAGAGTGACGGATGAATTGATGGATTGCCTTGGGATGAAAATATGTTAAAACCTAATTTATCTTTAATATAATTTCTTACAACTTGAACAGCAAAATCTTGAATTTCCCAATCTGTCATAATTATGTTTTCATCAGTAACTAAATCATATGGATTTATTAACTCTTTTGTATCTGGATTAATTAACCCCCAATCAGAAGCATCTACTTCCCAACCAATACCTTTCCTTATCATGGGCATATGACAAGCAATTCCTTTACATCCATCAGCTATCATCTTTAACCCGTCTGGATTACTGGGTGTATCTAATTCATTGTCCTTATCTTCTATTCTAACAAAGAATAATTGATTACCAATTCTGAATGATGTGTGATCTAAAAATGGTGGTATTAAATCCGACTTTAACCATTTAATAGCCTCTCTTCCTCTTGTCTCAAGATGTGTCATAGCTGTGTGCCAACAGCTTACAAAATCATCTGAAACCTGATGCATTTCTATCTGATACATAAGTTCCCCTTGTGCAGGATATAGTCAGTATTAGGGTTTCTAATATTTTATGAGATACATATTTATAACAGAAAACAGGAATAAAAGATAGTTTGGTTAGCTTATATATATTTAATTATTAAATTGTGTTTAACTATAAGTGTGGATGATTTATCTAGAAGGTCTTATAATGTTTAATTTTTTAAAAAATAAAAAGAGAGAACTCAGAAATATTGATGATGATGGGAATTTCTATGACGCAGACAATATTGTAGTGTATTATGAAGGCGCATTAGTCTCCCCTGAATATGCTGCTGAGACATTGGTTTTCCAAAATAATGGAAAAACCCTAAGAGAAGATTTTAACACCCAACCGTATCCCTACCACATGCTTTTACCTCATGGAAAAGGTAAAATGACATACAAAGATGATGACGATATTGTTGAGCAATATGATGGTGAATTTAAACATGGACAATATCACGGCAAAGGAACGCTTGTGGATAGACACGGAGAAGTGTTGGAAGGTGAGTTCAAAGAAAATAAGTTTATAAAGGCTAAATAATTAAGTCTAAATAAATGACCAGAAGAGTAGGCAGATACACAAAAGGCGAAATAGCCGAACTTATAAGAATGTTTAATGACGGATATTCCGTATATAAAATTTGTCGAAATCTTAATAGAAGTCAAAAATCAATAAAAAATAACTTAATAAGATTAGGTTTAATAGATGGGGTTATTACTCCAGTGCGCATTAGAGATAAATCAGTTGAGCCTGAAGAAAAATATTCTCAAAGATCGTATTTATATGGTTTGTTTTTTATATTGCTATTTACAACGATATTTGTAGTTGAACCAAGTTTAAATATTTTGGAAATAATGTTAATTCTGATTTTTTATGATTGATTTGATAAACTAGCATTTATTTAAATGATCCTTATTCAAATCACCAGAAACTTTAGGAACAACCTTTTTTAAAGTTAAATGCAATTTTGTTTCATAACAAAACTTTTTATCACTATCTACTTTTCCATAAGGCCATAAAGTTCTTAATAATTGAATACCATATTTCTTTAAACCTCTGGCAGATTTAATTCCTGACTTATGTTCAAAAAACCTTTGTTCTGAAGTTTTAGAAGTCTGACCAACATATACACCGTATGTTTGGTTTTGAATAGAATATCCATTTCGTAAAATTACATATATAGAATTTAAATTTTTAGATTTATTATTAACATTTTTAATCTCTTTTATTTTTTCTCTAGCCTCTTTTAACCACTTAATTGGAGTATAATTTACTTTTTTAAACTCCAATTCAATTTCTGATAATAATGTTTTTGATTTTGATGTTTTGCGAAGTTTTAATTCTTCATATAATAAAGTTGCTATTTCAAGATCTAGCTGGCCAATTTTAAAACAATCTATAATTAATTGACTAATAGTATCATTTGAAAATTCTATGAACGGGCGATCTTTTTTCAAATCAAAATCTTCTAACATTTTTAGACTCTAACAATAAAGTTGATTCTTAATAAATTTAGACGATAATTTATTAATTCGTTAACTATAAAATACTATTATGATTGAATTAAAGAAAAATATTCAAGTTAGAGTTAAAAACGATCCCTCAGTAGCTGGAATAACCACAGGGAAAAAACGGGAAAAATCTGAGGGTCGTTTTGCTTATGAAGTAGATGTTATTGGAAAAGGTAAAAGATGGTTTCCAGTTGATCAGCTTGAAATTATAGAGATCGAAACAAGCATCTCAGATGACATTGCCAACGGAAAGTTTTCAAGTCCTGAAGCACTAAGAACAATTCTTATACATATTCAACTTACAGGAAGATTGGCAGATATGGTATATTCAATGGAGTCTACGAATACAGATTTTCACGCCTATCAATTTAAACCTGTATTAAAATTAATTAATAGTACATCTCAAAGTCTTTTAATTGCCGATGAAGTTGGACTAGGTAAAACAATTGAAGCAGGTTTAATATGGACTGAACTTAAGGCAAGGTTTGATGCAAAAAACCTAGTTGTATTATGTCCCTACGCACTTACTAAAAAATGGAAAGATGAGTTACTAAATAAATTTGATGTGAAATCAATTATTTGTAAAGCTGATGAATTATTAGATTTTTTGAATAATAAAAACCTTCAACAAAGGGGTGCGGCCTACGTTTGTGGAATGCAAAGTATAAGGCCCGATAAAGGATGGGAGGATGAAGATGAAGAAAATACAAAAAGAAAAAAACAAAAAGCTTTAGCTTTAAAATTACAAGAATTAGAAAGTGAAAATCCAGTTTTTGATCTTCTTATAGTAGATGAAGCCCACCATTTAAGAAATGAAACTACCCAATTAAATGCTATAGGTAAATTAATAAGAAATATATCAGATCATTGTGTTTTTCTATCCGCAACCCCCATACATTTGAGAAATAATGATTTACTATCTCAGTTATCTTTATTGGATCCGGGTTATTTTAGTTTGAGTAATAGAACGCAAGCATTGAGAAGGTTTAAAGCTTTAATAGACGCTAACAGGCCTATAATTGAAGCAAGAGAAATAATATCTAGTGGAAAAAATAACCTATTAGAAGCCAAATTATTTGTTCAAGAAGCGTTAAATAATAATCTCTTAAAAAACAACATTACACTTAAAAATTGTCTAAAAGAAATTTCTTTATGTGGAGACAATCCGAGTGTTGAGATAAGGACAAATTTATCTAGTAAGTTAGATACAGCAAATTTACTTTCTAATATTATTACGAGAACAAGAAGAAGAGATGTTCAAGAATTAAGAATTATTAGAAGAGTAAATCCTATTTTAGTAGAGATGACCGAACACGAACGAGAGTTTTATGACAAGGTAACCAAATTAGTTAGCGATTATGCAGATCAAAAAAATATAAACCAGAGATTTTTATTAGCATCACCTCAAAGAATGATGTCTTCTTGTATGCATGGAGCTCTTAATCACTGGAGAAAAAGCTACACACTAGAATTAGAGGATGTAGAAAACGAAATACAAGATAACTCTGAATCAGAAAGACCTTTAATAAAATATTTGTCAGATCTTACTTCTGAATTTTCGTTAGATCTACTCTATAAAAGCGATACAAAATTTGAAGCTTTGATTGATAAACTTAGCGATAAAAATATATCTGATGAAAAAGTAATATTGTTTTCTTCTTTCAAACCTACTCTCAGATATATCGAAGAAAGATTAAAGGATAAAGATTTTAATGTTTTCATGATTCATGGTGACTCAGAAAATAGGAACACAGTTCTGAATGAATTTGAAAATGTAAAAGCTCCAGCAATTTTACTATCTTCCGAAGTCGGAAGTGAGGGATTAGATCTTCAATTCTGCAGAAATTTAATAAATTATGATTTACCATGGAACCCTATGAGGGTTGAACAAAGGATAGGAAGAGTTGATAGATTTGGCCAATCATCTGAATTTGTAAGAGTTTTTAATTTTATTCATGACGATACAATCGATCAAAGAATCTGGGACAGACTATATGATAGATTACAATTATGTGAAGAGGCATTAGGGGGTTTTGAAGATATTCTGGGTGAAGAGATAAGAAAATTAGAAAGAGAGATTTTAAACGACTTAACACCAGAAGAACAAGAGCAAAGAATTAAACAAACTGAACAAGCTATTTCAACAAAAAAGAAAGAACATGAAAATCTAGAAAAGGATGCATCGGGACTAATAGCTCACGGTGATTATATTTTAAATCAAGTAACTAATGCTCATAAATTTAATCGTTGGCTAACACAAGAAGACATCCAAAACTATCTAATAGGTTTTTTTAAAGAATTCTACCCAAGATCAAAATTGTCAAAAGAGATAGAAGACGATGATTTGTATTCGATGACTATAGACAATCAACTTAAATATGATTTAACAGAATTTTGTAAAACTTTGCGGGTAGGAATTTATTCAAACCTACAATTTTCAGATAAAAACAAAGTTTATATTGGTAAGTCAAAAAATATTAGAAATAAAAATTATGAAATAATAAATCAACAACATCCAATTATTAGGTTCGCAATTCACACCATATCACATAAAAGAAAAACAAAATTACGTATAGCGGTAGCATCAGAAATTGAACAAGATGAAATTGATAAAAGTTTTCAAAGGGGTAAATACTGTTTAGTGGTCCAACAGTGGTCAATATCAGGAACAGTTCAAATGGAAAAACTCTCTTACTTAGGAAAAAATTTAAATACAGACAAATTAATTTCTACTGAAGAAGCTGAACAGTTAGTAAAAATAGTTGTTGTAAAAGGCAAAAAAACAAATGTTCTTGACTACGATAATGAAGAATACTCTGAAGTTTGCGAGGATTTATTCAATAATTTATATTCTAAATTCGAAAATTACGTTTCAGATTATAGAGGTGAGATTAAAGATAAAGCTAATTTTCAAATTGCATCTTTAAATGAACACAAAACATATCAAACTTCAATGATTGTTAATGCTATAGAAAAGTTGAAGTCTAGACAAAAATACGAACAAAATGAAAAGAAAAAAACACAATTAGACAGTCTTATAAAAGCTCAGCAAGGAAGAATTAATAAGCTGAACGGTAAAATTGAGGAAAAATTAATTAGAATAAATGATTTATCAAGTTTCAATAGGGATTATGCTGATATAACAGCTATAATACTTGACATTAAATAATCAGTTTATTGGTTAGATAAAAACATGTTTAAATTTTTAAGTAATCTTTTTGGTAGCAAAGAACAAATAGAAAGACCTAGAGGGAAAACCTACTACGAGTATTCAAAGACAAAAAATGAGCCAAAAAAAAATAAGCCATTAAAGATTAAAAATAAAAACTCTTATTTAAAAAAAAATATAAATGAACAAGATACAATTGTTTTTGAAACATCTAACGAAAATTATGAAGAATTATTAGGATTGTTTGAAAAAATAGACAAAACAGACGGTTTGATAAACAAAAATTTAAAGTTATCAGAAACAACTATTTTAACTGTAGATAAATGGAAAAATGCTTTTGATAAAAGCAAATCAAATAATTCAAACAATAATGAAATTGTTGATATCGTCATAGGTTTTGATTTTGGAACAAGTAGTTCAAAGATTGTTGTAAGTTTTCCTTTTAATGGAAATATAGATACTTTTGCTTTTCCAGTTCCTGAAGAATTGCGTGCAGACAATCATGAGCATTGTTGGAAAAGTATTTTATATTATGATGAAGATTCAGATTGTTTTGATGTAATTCCTAAAAATGATAACGTTCTACAATTATCTGAAATCAAAACCTCTTTGATGAATAAATCTTCAAATAAGATTGTTCTAAAAAAAGACGATATCCCTTTTACTTCTGAAAATATATCCGTTGTTTATCTTGGTATAATATTAAGACTTATAAAAGGCTGGGTTATTTCGGACATACTTCCTCAACATTTTAGAGAAGTATCAACGCTTCAGCCTAGCTGGGAAGTTAACATAGGACTTCCTGCAGCTAAAATAGATGAAAGTATTACAGGCTTATATAAAAACACATTAAAATTTGCTTGGATAATATCCGAAAGCAAAGAGCAGATTAAAATTACTAATTTTTTAGATATAATCAAAAATAATAATTCTAAGTTTGAATTTTTGAATATAAGACCAGAGGTAGCAGCTCAATCAGTCGGTTTTATACAATCAGCAATGCTGGAATATGGTGCATATACTGTGGTTGATGTTGGGGCATCAACTCTTGATATATGTATTTTTAACTACATAAATATTGATGATATTGAAAAACAAGCTCTTTTTACTGCCAATGTAGATTTACTAGGTGCAGAGACAATTAATTGGATAGAAATTGTTAACAAAAAATTTGCAAAAGAATTCAGAAATATTGATCTTAAAAAATCTATACAAAGCTCATTCAGTACCTCACTGATAAACACTAAAGACAAAAGAGCTGGGACTTTAAAAGAATGGCATAGCAGTATGCCAGTTATTATTTGTGGAGGTGGAAAAAATTCACAGGTGCATCAAGATGCTTTGAATAACTCTAAAAAGATTTGGAATAGCGAAAGCGGAGGTATGACAGGTAATTTAAAATTTATTAACACAACCATACCTGAAAATTTAAATGTTAATTGTAAAAATGACCAATATCATAGGTTAAGCGTTGCATGGGGGCTAAGTATTGAACAGGAGGAATTTGCAAAAATAGAGTTGCCTAAAGATATTAAAGATTTACCAAAATACAATATTGTAGATTACCAAGCTAGATATATTGGAGCAGAACATATATAAAAACCTTTGATTATAGTTCAGATTTAAGAACGTTATCTATATAGTCTAAATCTTTCTCCCACTTTTGAATAGCCTGTTGAGAGGCGTTTGTTTTGGCTTTTTGTGCTCCTAAAGCGGTATTAATTGTGTTTATCATTTTCTTTAATCGTTCAGGAGATTTTGGTTCAGACCATGACTTGGCAACTTCTTTTTTTAATGTCTCAGGCATTTCAATCTGTCCATTAAACACTTTTGATAAAATATCTTGTCTATGTTTTTCTGAGGGACCGTCTTTAATGGCACTATATCCTACCTCAAGTAAAAAACCATTCCCTGTATCTTTGATCCAGCCACTACCCTGCCCCATACCATCTGCAACAGTAAAGTTTATAGCCTTTCGATTTTCTGCAATAAGTTCAGCTCTTCTTTGTTTTTCGAGAACAAGTTCTTCTTTCCTTTGTTTTTCTGCAATATATTTTTCTCTTCTCTTTTTCTCTCTATGAATTTGGACAAGTCTTAGTCTTTCTATTTTTTTCTGATGTTCACGAGCTTCTGCACCCCAATTTTCCATAATAGCAGCGTATCTGGAGACTTTATCTTCTTTGATAATTTTTTTCTCATCAGCTTTTTTGTCGAGTATTTCATTAAGGTAAGGAGACGGAAGTTTTCCTAATCCATCTCGGTTTTCAGACCATGTCAAAAAAAGATTTGTTTTTGGTCTTGTTATTCCAACATACGCCACCCTTCTTTCTTCTTCAATTTCCCAGACATCACTGTTTAATGAATGGGGTAATTTGTCATCTTCACAACCCATAATAATTACAGTCTCCCATTCTAAGCCTTTGGCTCCATGAATAGTACCAATGTGAACACCATTTCCATCTTTTGGTTGCTTAAACAAAGTACCAATTACTTCAAACGCTTTTGAAGGATTGTCATATTGAGCAAAAAAATCCTGACAATTCTCTATCTCTTTTTCTTTAATTTTCTTCTCGTTTTCTTTTAATTTTGATGAGAATTGATTTTTAATAAAAGTAGACAAAGATTTAATTTTTTTTGGCCAATTATCTTCATCTAACAGTTTCTTAGAAAAACCATATAATTTAGGACTAATTTTTTTATCCCAACCTCTTTGAAGTTTTACACCACAAGAAATAGCAACAGCTGTAAGCAAGTCTTTTGTAGAAGAATCATTGAACATATTTACATTATTTTTCAGCACCATAGGAATGTCTGCACTGCTCAGTGCTTTTATCACTGACTTTGGTAAGGTATTAGTCCTAGCAAGAATGGCAACGTCCTTAAATTGAGTGTCTTTAGATCTGTTATTTATTAAATCAAGTATCTTAAAAGCTTCTTGATCTTCATCTTTATTTTTAAAGACAGATACTTCACCTTCGTCAGTTCCAAAAGATATTATATTTTTTGGATGTCTTTCAACAAACCGTTTAGCTAAATTATTTGCAGCAATAACAATTTTATTTTCAGATCTATAGTTAGTGTTTAAAATAACTTTTTTGGCATCATCGTAATTATATTCAAACTCTAAAATAAACTTTACATTGCTTCCTCTCCAGCCATAAATAGCTTGGTCATCATCACCAACGACCCATAAGGACGAACCACCTTTTAACAATTCATCAACCATAGATTTTTGAGCAAAGTTTATATCTTGGTATTCATCAATAAGGATATGTTTAAACTGACTTATATAAGTCTTATTATTTGAAGCGTCTTGCGCGAATGCCTTATAAGCATACTGTATCATTCTAGTGTAATCGACTAGACTATTTTCAGTTAAATAATCTTCATATAATTTATAAATGTCTGCATAAGCAATTATAACAGGGTCCCCCTTTTCGGACGCTTCAATAGCAGCATCTTCAGGGTCCATTAATTGTTCTCTTACTTGATCAATATATTGAAGTACATTACTTGGAATCTGATCAGAAAATTTTAAGTCATCGAGTATTTTAGAATTTTCATCTTTGATAGTTGAAATAATATCTTTACGTTCTTTTTCACTTAGAACCTCTTGCGGCACGTTGATATTAATGGTGTTTGCTAATTTTTTAAGGGCTCTATTTGCTAGAGCATGAAATGTTCCAACAGGTAATTGTTTAACATCAAGCTTTAGCTCTTTTTCTATTCTTGATTTGATTTGATCAGTGGCTTTTCTTGAGAAGGTGCAGCATATAATTTCTTCAGGTTTAATACCTTCATTAATTAAATACTTATAGCGGCTTACTAGTGTTGTTGTTTTACCAGTTCCGGGACCAGCTAAAACTAAAACTCTATCATCTTTAATTTCAGAGGCTTTTAATTGCTCTTTATTTAACAATGCTAATCTCCTCATTAATTAGTTAATAATAATTTATCATCTTCGTCTAAATGTAAATAGGCGAGAACTGACGGATCAATATTATCTTTAAAAATTTTACTCATGTAATTTTCATTATCATTCCATTCTTCTTCTATTTCTTTGACTTTTGAATGATACTTTTCAAATGCTGTTGGCTCTATTGAAGTCTGATAACAATACTCTTCATCATTACATTCAACTGCATTTCTTATGGCTCTAAGCTCTAACCATAAGTCAACAAGTTCATTAACTACTTTAGTTGTATTGTCTTCTATAGGATTATCATCGGTAATTGTTACGTTAATTACTTTTTTAAGTTTTTTATTAGACCAAACTTGAACTTCATTTCCTTCATCTGGGGTCCAGATTTCATTAAGTCCATAATTAGTTTTTAATAATAAAGACTGAATGTTTTCAATTTCAGTTATATTTACTGTTATTGTTTCAAGGGAATTTTTATTAATCATATTTTACTCCTAAATTCTTTAATGAATATTTTTTATCTCTCGCCAAAACACGAGATAAAAAATATTCATAGAATTTAGGATTTAATTTATTCAAAAAAAAAGTCAGACTAAATTGTCTGACAAAAGTTAACACTTTAAATATGACATAATTTTACAAAAAAACAAGCAGATAATTATTTTTTCTCTTAATTTACTTTCTCTAAAGATAATAAATTACCTCCAAGTTCTTCAAAACTCTTTTGCCGACAAGAAAAAACTATAATCTGATAGTTAAAAGATTGCATGTGTAAGGCTGTAAAAATATCTTTTATTCTAATGTCATCAGAGTAAATAATTGCATCATCTATTATAACCGGTATTGAACTATGAGTTTTAGAAAAAAGCTTTGCAAAAGCTAATCTTACAAAAATACTTATTTGTTCCTGTGTACCCAAGGATAGATGCTCAATAGGCTCTTCTTTACCTTGTCTTGAAATAATTGTTGGCGCATAATTATCATTAAAATTTATATCTGATTCAGGCCAAATAAGTTTTAGAAGGGGTTTTAACTCGCTAATAATTG
>QBXD01000021.1 GCA_003283875.1 SAR116 cluster bacterium AG-321-A13
TCTTCTTGCTTCATTATATCCAATTATAGCAGCAACTGTTGATCCTTCTGCTGGAAGTATGCCTATAAAGGTGCCAATTCCTGAAGATCTTAGAATTGTGTATTTTAATTTTTTTAATTCTGCAAGGGATGGAAGTCTCAAGGCTTTAGCTTGAATCCGTTCTACAATGGCATTTAATTTTTCAGATTGCTTAAATAACTCACTGACAGCAAATAAACCAATAAGCACTGGAACAAAATGAATACCCTCTTCAAGGTCTGGGATATCAAAAGTGAATCTTTCTACTCCTGTAGTAAGGTGGATACCAATTGTTCCGATTAATACGCCAACTAAACCAGAAATTAGGTTTCTTAGAGATGATTTTCCACTCATTGATGCAAGCATTGACAGAGCAAATACTGCCAGCCCAAAATACTCAGCTGGTCCAAATTCTAAAGCAAGTTTTGCTAATAATGGTGCAGCAAAAATAAAAATTATTAAACTAAAAATACCACCAAAAACACTTGATACTGCTGCAAGCCCTAGTGCTCGCCCAGGTTCGCCATTTTTAGCCATTGGATATCCATCTAAAGCAGTTGCTACGGCAGGTGGTGCCCCAGGAGCATTTATTAATATAGCTGTTATGGATCCACCAAAAGTCCCTGCACAATATAAAGCGGCCATCATAGAAATTGCCGCAACTGGATCTAGAGAAATTGTAAAAGGGATTAATAAAGCAATAGCCATAGGTGAACTTAGACCTGGTAATGCTCCTACTAAAACGCCTATTAAAACACCTGATAATATCAAAATTATATTTTCAAATTCTAATAATAGACCTAAACCTTTTGCTACATCTTCCAACTTTTAATCCTTGTTAATTTTTTAATAAATCTAATAATCCTGGCTCAAAGTGCACGCCAAGAATTATATTAAATAAAACTATTACAAATAATGGAAATCCTATTATGTAAGAAATTAATACTTTCAATCTTCTCTCGCCCCAATAAAGAGGTAAAGAAATGCTCACAGCAATGATAGTTAATGCAGCTCCTAGTAATTGAGATGAAGCAATGATGGCAGTCAAAATAATCATTGTGCCTATAGTAGATTTTTCCACAGGTTTTGATCTAGCTGAATCTATATTTTTCCCACTTTTTTTCAAGAAAATATGTTCAAAAGGAATAATCAGTATCATTCCTAAAATAATTAGAAGTAGAATTTGAGGAAACATTTCAGGGGGTATATTGTTAGAAAATAAATCTGGAACTTTTTCAAATTTAGTTGTCTCAAACCACAGGAAAGCAATTATAGCAATCATTACTATTGCAATGATTGTGTCTTTTTTATTAAATAATGCACCCAGATTACTGGGTGCAGTTTTATCATTTTTCATTTCTATAAAACCTACAACTTTAGGTTAATATCACTTTACTAAACCAAGCTCTTTTAGAGCTGCCTCCGCAACTTTATATTCAGCTTTAAGGTGTTTGTCCCATACCTTAGTACCAGCCACACTTGTTTCTACTGTTAGACCTGCACCAGCAAGATAACTTTTGAAAACGTCATGTTTCATTGCCTTAACCATTGCCTTTGATATTTGATCAATAATTGGCTGAGGTGTTGATGCTAAAACAGCATAACCTCTAGTTGTGGAACATTTAGCTTTTATTCCTTTTTCAAAAGTTGAGGGAACATTAGGATAGTCTTTAAGTCTATCTTCGGCCATAACAGCTAAGGCTCTGAAACTTCCATCAGCCACTTGGTTTGCTGCTTCACTAACGTTTGGTAAAGTGGCATCAATTTTTCCAGCCATCAAAGCTTGAACCATTTGCGCTCCAGATCCAAAAGGAACAACCTTGAATTTTATTCCAGCTTCTTTGGCAAATTGAGCTAAACCAATATGTTCTGTTCCTCCAATTTGAGCCACACCCCAGTTTAGAGGTGCTTTTTTTGAAGCAGACACAAGATCTTCAAGTGTTTTAAAATTACCTTTACCTGATACAGCTATAAAAGTAGGGTCATCCATTGCTCTTGCTACACCAACAATGTCATTAATCTTCATCTTAGATTTACCTCTTGCCATAGTATAAAGATGAGATTGAGTTAAAGCCATTATAGTATATCCGTCTGCAGGCTTAGATAAAACATAGTTTTGTGCTTTTGCACCTGAACCACCTCTTTTTGCAACTATTGAGATGTCAGCTTTTAAATTTCTACGAGTTCTAATCGAAACCATTCTTGCAGTAGTATCTGTTCCACCACCATATTTTGCGTGGATAACAAGTTCAATTGCTTTGCTCGGGTACTTGTCTGCACTAGCTGAAGAAACTAGGCCAAAGGCACTTATTCCTGCTATAGCGACGACACCCAATCCAGCTTTTACAATATTTCTTCGAAAAGGATTATTCTTTTGTGTCATATTACTCTCCCAGTTTGAAATTAAGAATTAAGTCTGCAATTGAAAAGTGCATAAATCAACTAATCTTTTAAATAATTTAATTAATTAATTATTTTAAATTTATCTATGCAGATATTTTCATTTCACCTTTTAATTGAGTTCGATGCATTATTCTTCTTGTGTTTGGGTCAAACGCATCTCTCTTGTGAAGCACGTTTAAGTTTTTCCACATTAATAAATCACCTTTTTCCCATTTTTGTGTCCAGGTAAATTTTTCTTGAGTTGCGTGTTCCCATATTTGATCTAATAAATTTTCACTCTCTTCTATTTCCATACCAATTATGTAAGCGTGTGGTCTTCTTCCTAAAAAGAGAAGTTTTTTCTTAGTATTTTCATCTGTAATTATTATTGGGTGTCTGGCCCCAGGTGTTTCAGAAGGATTATTAACTTCTGAATAGCCTTTTCTTAACATGCCGGCACTATTATGAGCAGAATCATGAATTAAAATTTTACCATCAATTTTTTCCTTAAGTCTATAAGGTAATTCATCGTATGCTAAAGTCATATTTGCAAAGTGAGTATTACCCTGATTTTCTGGTACCTCTAGAGCATATAAAATTCCTGCTTTCGGAGGGATTTCTTGATATGTCATATCTGCGTGCCAAACAGCTTCACCGTCTCCCAAATTTCCGATAGGAGTACCCTCTTTATTTTTTACATTTGAAATTACATTTATTTCGGGAAACTCTGGTAAAAATTTTATGCCATATGGATTAGGCCCAGGGGGATCCAATTCACCAAAATTTTTACTAAAATTTATTAATTTGTTATCATCTAATTCCTGTTTTTTAAAAACTAGAACTAACCGATCATCCCAACATTGATTTAAAAAACTAATCTGTTCTTGATTTAATTTTTGACTAAGATTTATCCCTAAAATTTCACCACCCAAGCTAGCAGCGCTTTTTAACAACTTCATTCTTTCTTCCTTAATAAATTTATTTATATATAACTTCTTTATAAATACTGTATTTTTCTAATTTATCTCTGTCAATTTGCAGTTTCCAATTATCTTCAGTCTCTAAAAAGCCATTTTGAAATTTAATAGGGTTGGATAAAATCCTAGCTTCAGGTTTTATTTTTAAAAATCCATTATATTCACCGGCATTTTCAATCAAGCCACTTGCAATTTTAGCTTCCATCCAACAATTTATTTCAGAGCCTAATCCGTCACCAATTACAATTTCTAAGCCTAAACTATGAGCGTAATTAATTGACTCCGTTAATTTTGAAATAGAGACAAACCTTTTTAATTTAACTTTGCACAAGCTCACACCGTCAATGCGTGATGCTTTTTCAATATCTTGCATGCTGCAAATAGGTTCATCTAACATAATTGGTACGCTTGATATTTTTGCAACTGCTGCATTAGCTTCCCAATCGTCGGCATCACAAGGTTGTTCAAATAATTCTATAAAGTTAGGTTCTAAACCTGTTACAAATTTGCAGCCTTCACCTTTTGTATATGCTCGATTAGCATCTATTCTAAGATTAGCTCTTCCATTTAAGTTTTTTTGAATAGTATCAATCTTTTTGAGATCTAAACTTACATTTCTACCGACTTTTATTTTGATTGTTGTAAAACCCTGTTCAGCGACTTTGTCTAATTCATCCCTTATTTCTATTTCTTCTTCTGCATTAAATGCCGTTAACAATTTCATTTTAATAGGATCTTTACCGCTTAAAATACTAGGATTTGTGAGCATTTCAATTGCTGTATGTAAGGCACTAGATGCAACAATACTTGCATGAGAGTGAGATAGAATAATTTCTTTGGCTTCATTAAATGTTTTATTCAAAATTAATTTTGACAATATTCTTGCGAATGTCCATCCACCATCTCTTGTTTCATTACTTGAGCCAGGAGAAATATGTTGTTCTCCCCATCCCTCATTACCTTCATTATCAATAATGTGAATTAAAAGAGGTTCAAAAGAATGGAACGTGTTATATGATAATTTGTAAGGTTTAATTAAGGGTAAATCTAACCGGTAAATTGAAATTTTAGTTATTATGCTATCTTTATTACTCATAAAAAATCCTTAAAGTTTATCAATAAATATATTAACAACTCTAAAAAAGTATATACTGTAAATATACTTTTAATGATGATTTCTGATAAAGGAGAAGAAATGCCAATTTACAGCTTAGGTGAAAAAAAACCTCAACTTCCAGAACAAGACTTATATTGGGTGGCACCTGATGCACATGTTATTGGAAATGTTATTTTAGGCAGAGATGTTGGTATTTGGTTTGGATCAGTTTTAAGAGGGGATAATGATGTTATTAAAATTGGTAATGAGACTAATATCCAAGAAAATACCATAATTCATGTTGATCCAAGTTGTCCTGTAACTATAGGCGATAATTGCACGATTGGTCATAATGCAATTATTCATGGATGTACTATTGGGAATAACTCTTTAATTGGCATGGGAGCAACAATTCTCAATAATGCAAAAATTGGTAATAACTGTCTTGTAGGTGCAGGAGCTCTGGTAACCGAAAACAAAGAATTTCCGGATGGATCACTAATAGTTGGTTCACCTGCTAAAGCAGTAAGAGAATTGAGCCAAGATATGATTGATAATATGACGCGCTCTTCTAAACACTACGTTATAAACTTCAAAAGATTTGTTAATGAAATGAAAGAAATTAAATAATTTTATCTTCAATTAAATTTTGGATATCTTTTTCAGAATATCCTAATTTATTAAGAAGTTCTGAATTATGTTCTCCAAGTTTAGGCGCTCTTTTAATGTTTGCAGGAGTTTTTGAAAACTTCCATGGTGTTCCATGCACTTTCATATTTTTATTGAGTTCTGGATACCATACTTCAGTTACATAATTATTTTCTTTTAAATTAGGATCATCAGACGCTTCTAGCATTGTGTTGACGTGAGTAGATATCATGTCAGCATTTCTTAGAATTGAAATCCAATGATCTCTTTTGTTGGTTGAAAATAATTCAGCAAGCTTGCTTAAGATCTGGGTTTTCTTTTCATCAGATTCAAATGCAAGACCCAGATCAATAAGATTTTCTTTTTGAAGTACATCAAAAAAATTGAGCTCCTTCATTGCTTCTTGCCAATCATCTGGATCAAGTTGAAGTGCAAAAGGTTTACCATCAACATCATTAAAACAAGCAGCAATTCCTGGGCGTTCTCTTGTACCATTGATTCTTGCACCGGTTATTGGTGGTCTGTTACTCCACATAGCTGTTGTCATTGTCCAGCCAAGAAGTCTAAAAGCACTTCCAACCAGAGACGTCTCTAACTTTTGTCCTTTACCAGTTTTCTGTGCATTTATATAAGCAGCTAAAATGCCCCCAAATGTTAAAATTGCGCAACTTTCGTCAGCAACTGAAGCTACACCAGTTCTCAAATTATTACCTGGTATTGAATAAGCTTCGGCTATACCACTCAAAGCTTGACCAACAGCATCAGTTCCAGGTAAATGTCCATCAGGAGCATCAGGTCCATAAGCAGAAACAGATGCGTATACAATTTTAGGATTTATTTTACTAAGTGTATCGTAATCAAAGTTTAATTTTTCAGCGACTCCAGGTCTAAAATTTTGTCCGAATATATCTGCATCTTTTACTAAATCATGTAGTATTTTTTGACCTTTATCAGATTTAAGATTAAGCGTTAAGCTTTTAACTCCTCTATTATTCGTTTCAAAAAATGATCCAGTTGATCCCATTAAATAGCCAGAGCCTCTATTATTATCACCTTTGCCTGGCGTTTCTATCTTAATTACTTCAGCTCCCAGATCTGCCATAAGCATGTAGGGTACTGTTCCAGCTTGAGCTGTTGAGCAGGCAACTATTTTAAGGCCTGAAAGAGCGCCATTTATCTCACTCATGTTAACCTCTATTTTTCTTCTAGTTTGGGCATATTATATCTATCTTCAGGCTTGAGCCAACCTTTGTAGTTTGGTTTTCTTTTTTCGGCAAAAGCACGTCTGCTCTCCATCCTATCTTCTGTATCTCCATGAAGGTGAAGTTTCTCAGCTAGATCAGCAATATTTGGACTAATTCTTGGTGCCATATGCTTCATCATATAAAGTGTATTAACTCTGGCAGCAGGAGGGAGTGTAAGAAGGTGTTCAGCCATAGAATATGCTTCACTCATTAAATCTTTAGCATCCACAAGTCGATTAATGAAACCAACCTGATGCATTCTTTCTGCTGTAATTCTGTATCCAAATGCCATTTCTGTTGCTACTGGATGAGGTAGATTTCCATAATGACCATGATTATAACCACCAAGAAGCCACCTCTTGGCCTCTGACATTTCAAATATAGCTTCTTTTACAGCTATTCTTAAATCTGTTCGTTCAACCAGCATGAAACCACCACCCATAGCAAAACCATTTACAGCTGCTATAACTGGTTTTTTAAGTGCTCCCGTTTGAAATGGATCTACCAAATTTTCTTCAACAAATTCTTTTGGAGAGCCAGGAATGCCTCTATCTAGAGACTCTTTCATGTCTTCACCCGCACAAAAACCTCTACCTGTCCCTGTCAAGATTGCGACTTCAAGATCATTATCCTCATGAAACCTGTTAAATGCTTCCGCCATACCAGTTCTTATAACAGTACTCAAGGCATTCAATCTTTCAGGACGATTTAACCTTATCGTTATAATCTGTCCATTTATTTCAGTTTCAACAAAACTCATAGATTTACTCCTACATATATAGAATCTTACGAAGATCATTTTATATACTAAAAATTCTTGCAAGTCATCGATATTAAATCATAATAAACTAATCGTATCCAAATTGTTATTAAGGGGTAAATAATGAAAACTAGAGCGGCAGTGGCTGTTGAGGCGGGTAAACCACTTGAAATTATGGATGTAGATCTAGAGGGTCCTCGTCCAGGTGAAGTTTTAGTTGAAATTAAAGCAACTGGTATATGTCATACGGATGAATTCACACTTTCTGGAGACGATCCAGAAGGGCTTTTCCCAGCAATTTTAGGACATGAAGGAGCTGGAATTGTCAGAGAGATTGGTAAAGGTGTGACTTCATTGAAAGAGGGTGATCATGTAATCCCACTTTATACACCTGAATGCAGAGAATGTGAGTATTGTCTTCACCCAAAGACTAACTTATGTCAGGCTATAAGAGTAACTCAAGGTAAGGGAGTAATGCCAGATGGAACAAGTAGGTTTTCAATAAGTGGAAAACCTATTCTTCATTACATGGGAACATCTACCTTCTCTAACTATACTGTCGTACCAGAAATTGCACTTGCTAAGGTAAATGAAAAAGCTCCCTTTGATAAAATTTGTTACATTGGTTGTGGTGTTACTACTGGTATTGGTGCTGTAATGAATACTGCAAAAGCAACAGCTGGATGCAATGCAGTCGTATTTGGATTAGGCGGTATAGGTCTAAACGTTATCCAAGGTTTAAGGATAATTGGCGCAAATATGATTGTTGGCGTCGACATGAATAATAAAAAAGAATCCTGGGGTAAAAAATTTGGAATGACCCACTTTGTAAATCCTTCGGAAATAGAAGGTGACTTAGTAAATTACTTAGTTGAACTCACAGGAGGTGGGGCCGATTACTCTTTTGAATGTATTGGGAATGTAAATGTAATGAGGCAGGCTTTAGAATGTGCGCATAAAGGTTGGGGAGAGAGTATTATTATTGGAGTTGCAGGAGCAGGTCAGGAAATTAAAACTAGGCCTTTTCAATTAGTTACGGGGAGAAGTTGGAAAGGTACTGCTTTTGGAGGTGCTAGGGGCAGAACAGACGTACCTAAGATTGTAGAATGGTATCTTCAAGGAAAAATTGATATTGATCCGATGATTACTCACACATTAGAATTAGAGGATATAAATAAAGGTTTTGATTTAATGCATGCAGGCGAATCAATTAGATCTGTAGTTGTTTTTTGATGGAAAAAATATCTGAAGCATTTTCTTTTGGTGGGAAACAATTTGTCTTCAGTCACGCATCTATTGTAAATGATTGTAAAATGACTTTAGCAATCTTTACCCCTCCCAAAGTTAAAAATCCCCCAGTTTTATGGTACTTATCTGGATTAACTTGCAGTCATTTAAATGTTATGGAAAAAGGTGAATATAGAAAGAAGGCTGCAGAATTAGGCATGGTAATTATTTGTCCTGACACTAGTCCAAGAGGTGATCAAGTGCCAGATGAAAAAGATAATTGGCAGTTTGGATCTGGGGCAGGATTTTACCTAGATGCAACAAAAGAGCCATATGATAAAAATTATAATATGTATAGTTACTTAAATGATGAACTTCCAAAACTTGTAGAAAATAATTTTGACTTTGATATGTCCAGACAAAGTATCTTTGGTCATTCAATGGGCGGGCATGGTGCTATGATAATGGCTTTAAGAAATTCTGAGAAATACAAGAGTTGTTCAGCATTTGCCCCTATCGTAGAACCTTCAACAGCTAGTTGGTCAAGTGAAGCATTTAAAAAATACATTGGGTTAGATAAACATAACTGGCAAATGTATGATAGTGTTGCCCTAATTAAAAATGGTTATCGTTTTCCTGAAATCCTTGTTGATCAAGGAGAAGCAGATAGTTTTTTAGAAGAGGGATTAAGACCTTGGCTTTTAGAGGATGCGTGCAGAAAAGCTGGTATCAAATTAAATCTTAGAATGCAGCCCAATTATGATCATTCATACTTTTTTATTTCAACTTTTATGACTGATCATTTGAATTGGCATAGAGAAAGAATTTAAATTTTAATATTTTGGAATTGAGTAAGTTAATGATGCATGAGCTACAGGCTCATCAATATCCTCAGAATATATTAATACATCTCCTACACTTAGAGTTTTACCTAATTTTAAAATACGAGCTTCACTAATCAAGTTTTTTTTATTAGGTTTTCTTAGAAAATTAATTGAACAATTAGTCGTAACAGTGAGACTTTTGGGTCCTATTACACTGAGTGTTGCTAAGTAAAAAGTAACGTCGGCTAGTAGAAACATTGTTGGGCCTGAAACCGTGGCTCCTGGTCTAAGGTGTTCACTGGAAATATGCATAAGCATTGAAAATTTTTTATTGCTTACTTTTAAGATTTCAAAGTTTTTATTAACTTGAGGAAACTCTTTTTCTAGAAAATTATTAAGTTCCTCTTTTGTCATTAATTGGTTCATTATACACCCAATACTTTTATCTATTATTTAGAAGTCTACTTGCCATAGCTGGAGCTGCCCCAAGATAATTGGCTGGATCAACAATTTTTAACAAATCATCTCTATTAAAAATATTAGAAATTTTTTCGTCTTTTAAAAGTGAGTCAATAAATGGAATATTATTTTTTATAGATTGACGACAGCAGTCATAAACTAAATCGTGAGAAATTTGTCTGCCAAGATGAGGGGCGAGTGCCATCATAACAGCTTCTGCAACAATTAATCCATTGGTTTTGTCAATATTTTCCTTCATTTTTTGTGGAGAAATTTCCAGTCCTTCTAAAAGAAATTTAGCGGCACTAAAAGATGAAGAAGCAATAATAAAAGCGTTAGGTAATGTGTACCATTCAACATGCCATTGACCAGTTGCTCTTTCATGATCAAGAACCATAGCATCGAGCATAGACGAATGATGTTCTCGTAGTAGTTTTGAACACGCCAACATTACCTCTGAAGAAATAGGATTTCTTTTCTGGGGCATTGTAGAAGAAGAACCTCTTCCATGAAGGAAAGGTTCAGCAACTTCCTGTGTTTCAGTTTGCATCATTAACATTACATCATAGGCTATTTTACCTAGCGAAGCTCCTACCAAAGCAAGCCAACCAGTTACTTCACAAAAGTTATCTCTAATTGAATGCCAACTTACATCAGGCACATTCAAATTTAATTCGTCTGCTAATACTGATTGAGTTTTTAATCCATCAATTTCACCCAGCGAAGCAAGCGTTCCCGCAGCACCGAAGAATGAAAGATTAAACACACGAGCTTTAATTTCTACTAGTCTTTTTATATGTCTATCAATACTAGACAACCAAGTTGATGCCTTATAGCCAAAAGGTACTGGTAAGGCGTGTTGTAAGTGTGTTCTTCCTGCCATTGGGGTTTTTATATGCTCATTGATAATTTTAACTAATGCATTTGAAATAGAATCTAAATCTGAAGACAGTAGTTTAAATCCTTCCCTTATTTGAATTACATCAGCAGTATCCATAATGTCTTGGGTAGTAGCGCCCCAGTGACAGTATTGTCCATAACCATCACTTACATTATCACTTAATTGCTCTACTACAGGTAAAATAGGGTAGCCAACAATTGATGTCCTCTTTTGTAGTTTTTCCCAATCAATTATATCTATTTTGGCTGCGTCACTTATTTTTTGTCCAGCCTCACTCGGTATAATACCTAATTTAGACTGTGATCTTGCTAAAGCGGCTTCGACATCTAAATACAATTGAGTGGTTTTTTCATCTGAAAACAAATAATGCATTTCACTTGTTCCAAACATTTCACCCCATATTTTTGAATTAGTAACTAAGGCTGGCATTATTTATTTCCCTATCAATTTTTTTTGATACCAAGAGGCAACTCTCTTCTCAAGAAAACTATTTAATCCCTCAGTCGCTTCGCTAGTCATTCTCTTTTGAGAATGCTCTAGTATTAATTCTTCAAATTTATCGTCTGATAATATTAAACCACTTTCAATTAATGCTCTCTTTTTTGTCATTTCCAGTGCAATAGGAGCACACATTAATAAACTTTCAATAATAGACTTCACAGCATCATTCAGCTCTCCTGTTTTACAAATCTGGTGGACCAGACCAATATTTTTAGCTTCATGAGCATTAAAACGTTCGCAAGTTAACGCGTATCTTCTGACGTTTCTGACACCTATACTAGCATTTAGATGAGGAATAATGATTCCTGCCATTACACCCCATCTTGCTTCGGCAATAGAAAAAATAGCATCTTCGCTAGCAACTACAATATCAGCTGCAGCTGCAATACCAGTACCTCCTCCAAAGCAGCCTCCATGGATCATAGCTATAGTAGGTTTTGGAAATTCTGTAAGTCCCTTTATTGCAGAAGCTGTTTTTCTAGATACCTCTATATTTTCTTCTTTATTTAATTTACCAATCTCTTTTAGCCACTCTAAATCTGCACCACCTTGAAAGTGCTTTCCATTACCTCTTATAAGGACTACTCTAACGTCATTATTATTATATAAAGATGTAAAACTTTTAATTAGCTCGTCAATCATAGTTCCATTATAAGCATTGTTTCTCTCAGGACGATTTAAGATAACCTCAGCTATACCTCTGCTATCTATACTTGTTAAAACAACACCCTCATTCATTTTTTATCCTTCTAAATTAATTCAACAATTAATCTATTCTTTTAAGTCTAGAGCGGTTATGCAAGCTTCTTTTATAGAAAACGCCCTAAGTCTTACAAAAACATTAAATTCATTTTTTAAAATATCACCTATTTTTTGCAGACATTTTTCCCTACTATTTATAGTTCTACTTTTTTTCTCTCTAAATTTCATTTCGCCATAAAGTTTATAATTTGAAGTAAAGGTTTTACTTTCAACCCAAATAATTTGACAATTATCTTCTTCAGCATCGAGTTCATTTATAATTATGTCTGTCATTTGTTTTTCAATAACCTTAATTTCTGATTTTTTAAAATTAGAATCTAAGCTTTCATCGATATGTAAAATTAAAGAAGGCATATTGAAATTCCATTTATTTTGATATTTTATTAATTGATAATAATATATCTTTTATATTATATAGTTTTTAATAATATTACTTTAAAAAAATTAGAGGTTCAGCAAATGAATAATGAAGAATTAGATATCAATCATTTAAATAAATGGCTTGGCAATATAGAAATGGTTACAGATTATCTTACACCAATTGTTGAACAAAGGTATAGGGCCACTCTAAACATTGATCCAGGTGATCCTGCAATTGGTGATGCTGCGACTACTGGATTACATTGGATGTTAGGTTGGAATTTAAAAAAAAATGATGAACTTGGTGTTGACTCTCATCCCGCACGTGGTGACTTTCTTCCGCCAGTCCCACTGCCAAGAAGAATGTGGGCAGGAAGCCAAATTAAAGTAAAAGCCCCTTTAAGAGTAGGTGATAAGGTAATAAAAAAATCTAAAGTAGCTGATATCAAATTAAAAGAAGGTCGAACAGGTAAGTTATGTTTTGTAACTGCAGAATATGAATATTTAGTTGATGACGATGTTCGTTTGCATGAACTCCATAATATTGTTTATCGTGATGTAACTAAGGCTGGTGGAGGGTCTGGAGTATCAGATGTTATACCAAAAGATGCAGATTTCACTGAAACAATTTTCATGCATCCTACTATTTTATTTCGTTATTCGGCAATTGGTTTTGTTGGGCACAGAATTCATTATGATTATCCATATTCTAAAAATGAAGAAAATTATCCTGATTTAATAGTGCATGGTCCACTACAAGCAACATTTTTACTTAGGGCTGCAGAAAAACTTAAGGGTAAACCTGTTACCTCTTTTAATCACAAAGTCATGGCTCCTGTTTTTGCTAATAGCGACTATATAATTGGCGCTAAAGAAAATACAGATGGAAGCGTTACTTGTTGGGGTGCAGTCGAAGGTTCGGGCATGACCATGCAAGCTGAAGCACATTTTGAATAAAAATTATAGGAGGAAAACATGGTATCGATAACAAAATTGTTTGGTAGTTACGGATCTAATTGTAAATTAGATAGCTTTAACGATGAAATGAGATTTTTTGCAAAAATGTCTATATTAGATTGGTGTGGTGTTGCGTATGCTGCAAAAAAAGAACCGGTTTCTAAAATCGTTTCTGAAATGGTAAAAGAAGAAAATGGTGTTAACCAAGCAAGGGTAATTTCTACTGGTCATACAGTTTCCTCAAGAGGAGCAGCCCTAGCTAATGGAGCAACAGGACATGCATTAGATTATGATGACACTCATTTTCTTTTTGTCGGCCATCCAACTTCCAGTGCATTACCAGCTGCTTTAGCATTAGGTGAAGAATTAGATTCTTCGATTGAAGATATATTACTTGCCTATATGGCAGGAGTAGAGGTTTCAACGAGAATAGGACATATTTTAGGATACTCTCATTATAATGCGGGCTTTCACCAAACCGCTACCAGTGGTTCGTTTGGTTCAACAATTGTTGCCTCAAAACTATTAGATTTGAATGAAGATCAAACAATAAATGCGCTTGGATTAGTATCCACCAGAGCTTCAGGAATCAAATCTCAATTTGGAACTATGGGTAAACCATTTCATGCTGGAATGGCTGCTTCAAATGGAATTGAAGCTGCTAAATTATCAAAGCTTGGATTTGTATCAAAAGAAGATGGTATTGAATGTGAGCAGGGTTTTTTCTTAACACACGGTTGGGATAAAAAAATTCCTCCTAGAGCTATAGAAAATTTAGGCACAGATTTTTTGTTTCCTGAAATTAAATACAAGTTCCATGCATGTTGTCACGGTCTACACTCTTTCTTAGAGGCGCTGGATGAGATGAAGTTAGAAAATAATTTTAACCCTGAGACAATAGAGGAAATCGCAATTGAGACTAACCCTTCATGGTTGAAAGTTTGTAATATTGAAGAACCAAAAACAGGCTTGGAATCAAAATTTTCTTATAAATTAACTGCAGCCATGTCTATTTATGGAAAAGATACTTCTAATTTAGATACATATAGCGATGAAATTTGTTTTGATGATAATTTAAATAATATTAGAGATAAAGTAAGAGTGATACCCAATGATAATTTAAGCAACACTCAATCTTTAATTTCAATTAAGGATGGTTCTAGTAATGTCAAAAACAAACACGACTTGTCAGATAAAATTGAGAATAATATTCTAGAAACTAAAATTGTAAATAAGTCAGTTTCTTTACTTTCAGAGACCAAATCAAATCAAATTTCTAAAATATTAAACGCCCCTAATGAAAATAAAGTAGATGCTCTAGTTGATTGTTTGGTTAGCTAATGATTGCACAAAATTCATCTAAAGATTTAGAGGGTTTGTTGGTAGTAACAGTTGAACAAGCCGTTGCTGCTCCGTACACATCATGTAGACTAGGCGACGCAGGTGCTAGAGTAATTAAAGTTGAAAGACCAGAGGGAGATTTTGCCAGGAATTATGATAGTAACGCACTTGGCAATAGTGCCTATTTTGTTTGGTTAAATAGGGGCAAAGAATCAATTGCCTTAGATCTTAAAAATAAAGAAGATATGGCGGTTTTTGAAAATATTATTTCTAAATCAGATATTTTAATTCAAAACTTAGCCCCAGGTGCATTTGAACGTCTTGGTTTAGATTTAAAAGAATTAAGATTAAAATATCCATCTTTAATTACATGTTCTATTTCTGGTTTTGGAGATGAAGGCCCTTATAAAAATCAAAAAGCCTATGACATGTTAATACAAGCTGAAACTGGAGTTATTAATATTACTGGTCTACCAGATAAAGAGGGATTTGATGGAAGAGCAAAAGTTGGTCCATCAGTTTGTGATATTTCTGCAGGTATGACCGCATATCAAGCAATTTTGCAAGCAATAATTAAAAGAAGTATAACTGGAAAAGGAAGACACATTTCAGTATCAATGTTTAATTCACTCGCTGATTGGATGAACCCTTTTTATTTAGGTTATGTTTATAATAAAAAAGTTCCCAAAAGAAATGGTATGACACACCCAATAATTGTCCCATATGGAGCGTACGCTTGTAAGGACAAGCTAACTTTATTGATAGCAATCCAAAATGACCGAGAATGGGCCAATTTGTGTAAAATAGTGTTGGATGATGAATTTATGGCAAATGATAATCGTTTTAAAACTAATTCAGATCGAGTGGCTAATAGAGAGCTAACAGAAAAAATTATTCAAGATAAATTTATGACATTTGAACGAGAAGAATTAATTCGAAAACTTGAAGAAGCTAGTGTTGCTTATGGAAGAATTTCTGATATGGAACAATTAAAAAACCATCCACAAAATGTAGACTTGAAAGAATTGAAAATTGGTTTTGTAAAAACTTCTCACTGGAATAAAACAGATTTATGTACCCAGAGTAACCTAGAGACATTTGTAGATACCCTTAGGACAGATAAATTAAATATTATTGACCTTAATATTGATGCATTAATATCTGAAGCAGACAAATTACATTTAGACATAAGTGGTTATGAGTTTAAAAGATCTATCTCTTTTGAGAGATTTAATCATTATGACGAATTAAGTGATCAGTTGAGAAACGGAAGATTAAATGATGGATATCAAGTAACAAATGAACACTATAAAATTGCCCTTAAAAAACTAAGTATTTTAAAACATGAGACAGATTTAATTTTTAACGATATTGACATGATTATCACCCCAAGCGCTCCTGGTGAAGCCCTTGAAGGTCTCGGGTACACAGGCTCACCGATGTTTAATACTACTTGGTCCTTGAATGGCAACCCTTGTATTACCTTACCCTTATTTAAGGGAGACAAAGAACTACCAATTGGTTGCCAGCTAGTCACAAAATTTGGAAATGATAACCAGCTTTTAGATTATGCTAATACTGTTATGAATACTTACTTAAAGTGAGATACCACTAAAAGCTCTGGCAGTGTTAAAGCTAACGCAGGAAATAAAAGCACAATAATTAAAACGCAAGTATCAGAAATACAAAAGGGGAATGATCCTTTTATAACTGTAGTTACCGGTAAACCAGTGACGCCACTTACAGCAAACAAATTAAGACCAACTGGGGGAATTACACTACCAATCTCTATACAAAGAGCAGTTAGTATTCCGAGATGGATTGGGTCTACACCAAGTGCTAATGCTACAGGAAAGTAAATAGGAACAGTTAATACCAAAATAGCTACTCCGGTTAAAAACATTGATAGAAATAACAAAGATCCCATCAAAGCAAATAAAAAGCCTAAACGTGTTAATCCTAGTTCGCCAGCCCATTCTGCAATCATTTGCGGCCAACCCATATTAGCGAGATAAAATTGAAAAATACCAACACAACCTAACAAAAAGAAAACAACAGCTGTTAAGTTCATTGTCCTTAGAGTTGTGGGCATTAACTCTTTAACGAATGTTTTACGTTTAAAAATTAATCCATAAAAGAGAGCATAACTAGCCGCTGCGGCACCCGCTTCTGTAGGAGTAAACAAGCCGCCGTATAATCCTCCAAGAATAATTACTGGCATTAGCAGAGCAGGAACAGCATCCTTAAATGAACGCCATACCTCACATAAATCAAATTTACCTCTTGGTAATTTTATAAATAAGGAAACACTTACTATAATTACAGCATCACTAATAGCAAGCATTATACCAGGAATAATGCCAGCAAAAAACAAGTCAACTATAGACATTTCTGTAATTACTCCGAATAAAATAAGAGTAATACTTGGAGGTATTAGAAGAGCAATGCCACCAGCCGAAGCTATTACACCTGCTGCCATCCATTTAGGATAGCCTCTTTTGATTAATTCAGGGTATGCAATAACACTCATTGCAGCAGCCATAGCAGTTGACGAACCTGAGATAGCTCCAAATAAAACGGCTGCAAGTAAAGTGGCATAGGCAAATCCACCAGGAACCCATCCTACAACAGAATCAGCAAATCTAAACAGACCGGCTACTAGTCCTGTTTTTTCCATTAAAAACCCAGCAAAAATAAAAAATGGTATTGCGACTAATGTATATTTTGTAAGAAAACTGAAAAAAGCTTCAAATAGTGTGCTGTATGTTAAAAAGTCATCAAATAAAACTAAAAGTGCTGTAGCGCCAGCAAGGGCAATTCCAATTGGAGCACCTGCAAATAAAAGGGTAAATAAAGATCCACCAAGAGCCCACATTATAAATTTCCTACTTTAAATATATTATACATCGGTTGCAGCTTCGACTGTAGCCGTAAAATGATCACCTTTGATATAGCTATGCACATCTTCAATAAATTGTAGAAAGGCAACTAGAGACATTAGACCCATTCCAATAGCTAAGATTAAGTAAAATGGCCACATATAGAAAAACAAACTCTCAGTTCTTTCTCCAATTTGAATAGAGTACTCAATTGTTGAATAAGCCGTGTAAGTTAAAGATCCGGTAAAAACTGAGACAAACATGGAGATAAAAATCTTAGAAAAGCCTACAGTTCGATGGAACCCTTTAGCATTTAATAATTGTAAAACAGCAGTCATAACTAAATGACTCCTGTTGATTTGGGTAACACATATATAAAATGCAACCGAAGAAACCATCATATAAATCACAGCATCTTGGCCCCATTCAAAAACAACACCAAAAATATATCTTCTAATAATTTCAGCTAGTGCGAAAAGCGTGACAGCTATCATTAATATTGCAGAACATCTTCCCAAAATCGAAGTTATCAAATCTTGTATTTTATGAGAAATGTTATAAAAACTGTCCATAATAAATATTCTAATCAAGAAGGCCTGACGACGTCAGACCTTCTTAGATATATTATTTTCTAGACTTTTTCTTGTATAGAGCAGTTCCCTTTGCAAATTTAGCAAAATCTGAGGCAAATGCTGTACAGTCAGTTTTTTCTAGATTACTTGAACCCATAGGATTGGCTGCGACTAATGCCTTAGCTTCAGCTGTAAACTGGTCAACCATTTTGTCACCCGTAGCGTCAACTTTAGTTTTAATCCATTCGTTAGTTGCACCACCTTCTTTTTTCTGTAATACGCCAGCTTCTGCAGGACTCATCACATAAATACCAGGGGCACTTTTGTCAGTAACCTTAAACTTATCAACCAGTCTCTTATCATTACAAAAGTTAATTGCCTTTTGATATGGTATGAAGTCATTCATAATGATGTCAGTTAGAGCTGCTTGTTGCTTTTTATCTAGAGAGGACCACCATTTGTTTGATGCACCCATCCAGTAGTAGTCACCTACAATTCCGTTGATACCTGCAACTGTAAAGTAAGGGGCTTGCTCCTTAGTGGCATTAAATCCACCTAAACTAGTTAGCAATCCATCAATAACTCCTGTCTGCAGAGCAGGTGGAACATCACCGAAAGCCATTGTGGTTGGATTAGCACCTAATGCGCCTAACAAAGCATTTTCAGCCGGACCCATACTTCTTACTTTCTTTCCAGCAAAATCACCAGGAACTAACATTCTACTTTTTACAGCACCAGCACCCATATACATACTAAGGTGTCCTGAACCGAAAATAGTAATTCCATGCTTGTCATTAAAAACCTTTTTCAATTGAGCAAAAGTTTTAGTTCCGTCCAAACCATTTATTGCACCAGGTGTTGTTAACTTTCCAGCACCAACAATTGTGTTAGCATATGGCTCAACACTAGATGTTTTTCCAAACTGACCTGTCATCATCTCTAGGTTACCTTTGGTTAAGGCTTGAGTTCCTTTTGGAACATTATATAAAGACTTAGCCCAATAAATTTGAACTTTACTTCCAGGAATTTTTTTCTCAACCTGCTCAGCAAAGAACATCTCCGCAATCGCAGCAGGGTGGGGGGGACCAGAGTGGTCTGAAGCCCAACGCATTTTAATAGGTTTAACTGCATGTCCGTCTGCAATAGCTAGGTTAGTGCCAGCTGCAAACGTAAGAGCTACAGCACTAACTGCGCCCAAAAGTGATAGTTTAGTAAATTTCATTAAAATTTCCTCCAAATATTTAGAATCACAAACTATAACTTTAAATGAATGAGGTAAACCCCTAATTGCGATGAAATAAAAGAAATTGATTAATATGTTATGTAATTTAAACTATATTATGCCTTTATTTTTAAAATTACTTATTTGTTCTTTATTAAAACCAATTTCCTCAAGTACGTCATTCGTATCATCACCAAGTTCTGGAGCAGTTTTATCACAAAAATTGCTATCTGACATATGAACTGGGGTTTTCAATAAACTAATATCTTCACCACGTTTAGTTTTTAGATGTTGTATATTTTTTCTATCTTGTAAAAATGGATTTTCAAGAGATTCTTTTAAATCTAAAATTGGCGCTGCTGGCACTATTCCACCAAATTCTTTCAGCCAATCTGATGTGTTTTTTTTCATTAATTCATTATCTAGAATTTTAGTAATTTCGTCTCGATTTTCTTGTCTACAGGCAAAGTTTTCAAATCTTTGGTCTTTACTCAAATCTTCTCTACCAATTTTTTTACACAATATTGGCCAAAAACTCTCCTTATTACACATTAAAAAAATCCAGCCATCTTTTGTTTTATATAATTGACATGGAACTAAAATTGGATGAGCTGATCTATCCAATCTTTCACTTTTAAAATCCGTATTCAATGTCCATGCAGCCATATAGCTTTGATTAAACATAGCTGTGTCAAACAAATTTACATCTACGTCTCTTCCCAAACCATGAGATCTTGCTGACAAAACAGCGCTGACTAGACCAAAGGACATTGTAAGTCCTGACATATAATCTACAATTGAAAGTCCAAATCTTGCTGGTGGTCCGCTTGGCTCACCTGTTAATGAAAAATAGCCTGCCTCAGCCTGCATCAAATAATCATATCCAGGCCAATTTTTTCTAGGACCTTCTCTTCCATATGCTGAACAATGAGCAGCAACAATAGCCTTATTAAATGGTTTAAGTTGTTCATAAGTTATTCCAAGTTTTTCTGGAACATCACCTCTTAAATTGTTACAAACAGCATCAGAATTTTCCACTAATTTCTGGAGTATAATTTTACCTTCCTTGGTTAATATATCCAAGGTTATGCTTCTTTTGTTTCTGTTAAGTGCTTGAAAAAAGATACTAGATGCAGAATTCTTATTATCTCCATCTATAAAATAAGGGCCAATATCTCTCAAATAATCTCCGCTAGTTCCTGCTGGCTCTACTTTAATAACGTCTGCACCCATATCCGCTAAATATTGAGTTCCAAATGGACCTGCACCGTACTGTTCAAAGGCAATTACTTTAACGCCAGATAAAGGTAAACTCATTAATATTGCTCTCTAATTAGCGGTTTCTTCTATAATTTTGTCAACAACACTATGCCCTCGTTTAGCCACAAGGAAAGACCTAACCATATCCATAACGACAACTTTATCCTGATTTTTCCCAATATGTCTAACCTTAACAATACCTTGAGTTGGTCTGGATTTTGATTCTCTTTTGTCTAAGACTTCTGTTTCAGAATATAAAGTATCTCCAACAAATACAGGTGCTGGGATTTTAATTTCTTCCCATCCCAAATTAGCAATAGCTTTTTGACTTGTACCGCTAACACACATTCCAGTTACTAGAGCCAATGTGAAGGCAGAGTTTACTAAATATTTTCCAAATTCTGACTTAGATGCATAATTTGCATCAAAATGTATTGGGTGTGTATTCATTGTTAGGTTGGTAAACCATATATTGTCAGCTTCACTTACTGTTCTACCTGGCCAATGTTCGTAAACATCACCAACTTGAAAATCTTCAAAATATCTGCCTGGATCTTCTCTATACCTTTGTGGTCCTATTTTTCTAATTCCGTATGTGTTGTCATCCATCTAATCCTCCCTTGACATAATCTGTCTAGCTACTGCTAATACTGGTGCGTCAACCATTTTGCCTTGATATTTGAAGGCTCCAGTACCTGCAGTTTTAGCTTCTTCTAAAACACCCTTTGCCCATTCTAATTCTTGGCTTGTCGGTCTGTAAGCATCATGAATCGGTTTAATTTGATCTGGATGAATTGCAAACCGCCCTTTAAATCCCATAGTTTTGACATATTGGGTTTCTTCTCTACAACCATCAGGATCTCTAAAATCTAACCATACACCATCAAGGGCATCGGCATTGTATAAAGCAGCAGCGTTAATAATTTTACCTCTACCGTAAGCTAAACTAGCTTTACCCATGTCTCCACCTGTAGATGCGCAATAATCTGCTGAACCAAATCCTATTCCAGAAAATTCTATATTTGAACAATTCCAACTCTCAACTGTTGCGATACCCCGTGGAGTTTCTATTTGTGGTAATATTAAAATATTAGTTCCAAGGTCTTTTAAAAAAGTTCTACACTCATCGGCAGATTCTATTTTGGGGATGGCTATAGAATAAGGAAGATTTGAAAGAGATTTTAACATCTTTATATCATCTTGATATTCGTCAGTGTCCAAGGCGTTAATTCGTAATAAAAACTTGTCCGGTTGACCATCAAACTTTCTATTTGCTAAATCAGCAAAATTAGATCTACCAAGGGCTTTTTTATCGTGAGCCAGACCATCTTCTAAGTCAAAAATTACTTTGTCCGCTCCAGATCCTAGAGCTTTAGGTAATCTCTCAATTTTGTCTGTTGGTAAAAATAAAATGCTTCTCAAAGTTAACTCCTATTTCTTATAATTTTATATAGAACTAAATTCAGTTCTGATCATTTTGCCATGCTCATCTAATTCAGGCATTTTGTTTACATCTGGTATAAAATTATCATGTATAGCACCAGGGCCTAAAACTTTTACCTTTCCATTTTTTGTATCAATTTCCAGAAAGTTATTTTGTGGATGGTTTTTTAATTGTTCCATATCAGAAATTCTTCCATAAGCAACACTAGCTTCTTCAAGTTTTCGAATTAATTCTTCTCGTTCAAATGTCATAAATTTATCTTGAATAATTTTTTCTGTTAGCTCTCTATTAGCCACTCGATCTGAATTAGTTTTAAAACGATTATCATTTGCCATAAATTCATCATCCAACACTATTTTACACAAATTGGCCCATTCTCGGTCATTTTGGATTGCTATCAATAAAGTTAGCTTGTCCTTA
>QBXD01000022.1 GCA_003283875.1 SAR116 cluster bacterium AG-321-A13
TTAATTGATTTTAGAAAAGCAGATTTAAATGAATTGAAGCAAGCAATTCTAAAATCAGTTAGTAAATCACCTCAAATAAATTCTGTAGATTTACAGCAAGATATGATAACTAAAGGTTTTACTATCCAAATTAAAAAAATTATGCAAAGTAATTATCCTTCAAGATTGAACTTAGATTTGAATGATATAAATGATGAAAAGGTAAAAAAAATTTTTCAAGAACTATTGGACTTAGTTGATATGAGGAAGATTAGTTTTTCTGAGAATAATCAATATTAAAATGAGATAATGTATGCTGGCCAAAACTGAAAATAAAAGAAATACTAATAAAAATATTAATGATAGCCCTATTTTAGATCTAAATAATTCAGCTATTAAATCACTTATTAAAAAGGGTAAGGTAAACGGTTATGTTACGTTAGACGATTTAAACTCTGCTTTACCACCAGGAGAATATTCTTCAGAACAGATTGAAGATATTCATTCCGCGATTAATGATATGGGCTTAAATATAGTTGACCAGCAAGAGGAAACTTCTTTAGAAGAATCTGATGATAAAAATGCTGGAAATTTATCTGATGAAGAGGGCGCTCGTTCTGATGATCCCGTAAGAATGTACTTGAAAGAAATGGGCTCAGTTGAGCTTTTATCAAGAGAAGGTGAAATTTCTATTGCAAAGAGAATTGAAGCTGGAAGAGAGTTAATGGTTGGTGGAATTTATGAGTCACCCCTAGCTATGAGAGCCTTTATCAAATGGAGAGATGAAGTTGATGATGGAACAATGCTGTTAAGAGACATTATTGATCTTGAAACAACATATGCCCGTATCAATGGTGGAGCTAATGAACCAGAAGTTTCAAATGATAATCTCAAAAGTGATAAATCGAATCAGTTAAATCCAACTTTAAAAATACATGCAATAAATGTCAGTAATACAAGTGATGATATTCTTGAAAAGAATAAGGAAAAAGACAAAATAAACGAAAATAATGATAGTGATGATGTCAATGAAGATGATAGTGAAGACGAAAATGAGGAAGATGATATTAATTTGTCTTTAGTTGCTATGGAAGCAGAAATTAAAGAGCAAATTCTAAAAATGATAGATGAAGTTGCTAAAACTTTTAAAGAAATTCTTACGCTTAGTGAAAGAAGAATTGCAAGGTTAAGAAAAGGTGAAAGTTTAGTTCCAAGATCTGAAAAAAGATTACAAGAACTAAGAATTTTACTTATTGAACAAATGGAAAAAATTTACCTCAACAATAATAGACAAGAAGAGCTGATAGATCAGATGTATGGTCTAAATAGGCAAATAACTAACATAGAAGGATCTTTGTTAAGGCTAGCTGAAAACTCTGGTGTAAAAAGAAAAGATTTTATTAGTAGCTGGGTAGGTAATGAAATTAACCACAATTGGGCAATAAAGCCTGGAAAGTCAAAAAATTGGGATAAATTTGCTTCAGAATATAATGATCAAATAGTAGGAATTTGCGATCAGGTATTTGACTTTGTAAATAATGTTAGTTTGCCTATTCAAGAATACAAAAAACTTATACAAATAATACAAAGGGGAGAGCGTGAAGCTGCTCGAGCTAAAAAAGAAATGGTAGAAGCTAATTTAAGACTAGTAATATCTATTGCTAAAAAATATACAAATAGAGGTCTTCAATTTTTAGATTTAATTCAAGAAGGTAATATAGGTCTTATGAAAGCAGTTGACAAATTTGAATATAGAAGGGGTTATAAGTTTTCGACATATGCTACATGGTGGATAAGACAAGCCATAACACGTTCGATTGCAGATCAGGCAAGAACTATCAGAATACCAGTTCATATGATTGAAACAATCAATAAACTTGTTAGAACATCAAGACAAATGCTTCACGAAATAGGTAGGGAACCAACCCCTGAAGAATTGTCTGAAAAGATTTCAATGCCACTTGATAAAGTAAGAAAGGTTTTAAAAATTGCTAAAGAGCCTATTTCGCTCGAAACACCAGTAGGTGACGAGGATGACAGTCATTTGGGAGATTTCATAGAGGATAAAATGGCAGTTCAGCCTCTTGAAGCTGCTATTCACGCTAATTTACGAGAGACTACTACTAGAATATTAGCCAGTCTAACACCAAGAGAAGAAAGAGTTTTAAGAATGCGATTTGGTATTGGTATGAATACTGATCACACATTAGAAGAAGTTGGACAACAATTTAGTGTTACCAGAGAAAGAATTCGTCAGATTGAGGCCAAAGCCTTAAGAAAGTTGAAACACCCAACAAGATCAAGAAAATTAAGGTCATTTCTAGATAACTAAGTTTTAGTCTTTATACACTTACTCTTTACATAATTAATTTGTGATTGTATAAACCAGCGTAAATATTATGAGGAAACCATAATTATACAGGCCTGTAGCTCAACTGGTTAGAGCCCTCCGCTCATAACGGAGTGGTTGGGGGTTCAAGTCCCTCCAGGCCTACCATTTTTCAAAAAATATCCTTGATTATTTTTTTAGAGAAATTTTAATTAATATATTTTATGATTATTTAAATTATAAAATCTTTAAGGGTAAAAATGACTAAAAAAAAATATAAAGATTTAAGAAGTGCAAGATGGTTTTCTCCTCAAGACGTCAGGTCTTTTGGTCATAGATCCAGAGCAATGCAGATGGGTTTGAGCAAAGATGACTGGGAAAACAAACCACTCATAGGTATAATTAACACGTGGTCTGATATACAACCTTGTCATACACATTTTAAACAGAGAGTTGAAGATGTTAAAAAGGGTATCTATCAATCTGGAGGGTTTCCAGTTGAACTTCCCGCTATTTCTCTTGCAGAGATGTATGTAAAGCCTACTACCATGCTTTATAGAAATATGCTTTCAATGGAAGTTGAAGAGTTAATAAGATCCCATCCTATAGATGGTGTTGTTTTAATGGGGGGTTGTGATAAAACAGCACCAGCTTTAACAATGGGATCAATAACTTTAGATTTACCCACGATTTTTTTACCAGCTGGTCCAATGTTAAGAGGTAATTTTAAAGGTAAATTTCTAGGAAGTGGTTCTGACGGTTGGAAATATTGGGACGAATTAAGAGCAGGCAATATAAGTAATAAAGATTGGGAAGATGTTGAAGCTGGAATTGCTAGATCCTACGGACATTGTATGACAATGGGAACTGCAAGTACAATGACTGCTATAACAGAGGCTCTTGGGTTATCCTTACCAGGTGCCAGTTCTATTCCAGCCGCAGACTCAAATCATATAAGAATGTCAACAGATGTAGGAAGAAGAATTGTTGAAATGGTTTGGGAGGATTTAACTCCATCTAAAATAATAACTGAAAAATCAGTCGATAATGCTGTTACTATAGCTATGGCAATGGGTTGTTCTACAAATGCTATTATTCACTTAATTGCTATGGCAAGGCGAGCTAGTGTTAATTTGACAATGGATGATTTAGATCAAAAAGGAAGAGAAATTCCTCTTATTGCTAATATTAGACCATCGGGTAAAGACTATTTAATGGAAGATTTTTTTTATGCAGGTGGTATATTAGCTCTAATGCATGAATTGAAAGAAAAACTTAATTTAGATGAAATAACAGTTTCAGGACTAAGTTTAAGAAAAATTATTTCTGAAACAAAAACTATCAACGATGATATAATTCGTCCATTGAATAATCCAATTTATAAAGAAGGATCACTAGCAGTGCTCAAAGGTAATTTAGCTCCTGATGGTTGTGTGATTAAACCAGCTGCATGCGATATGAAATTTTTTAAACATAAAGGTCCAGCTATAGTTTTTGATAGTTATCCTGAAATGAAAGATATAATTGATAGAGATGATTTTAATGTCACAGAAAATCATATTTTAGTGCTAAGAAATGTTGGTCCGGTTGGTGGTCCTGGTATGCCTGAATGGGGTATGATGCCAATTCCAAAAAAACTTCTCAAAAAAGGGGTTAGAGACATGGTTAGGATTTCAGATGCTAGAATGAGCGGCACTAGCTATGGAGCGTGCATTCTTCACGTGGCTCCTGAAAGTTTTATAGGTGGTCCATTATCCTTGTTAGAGACCGGTGATATTATTGAAATTGACATAGAATTGCGCTCAATCAATATGTTGGTTGAAAAAGAAACTTTATCCTTAAGAAGAAAAAAAATTAAACCTAAAGAACCTAAAGCGGGAAGAGGATGGTTATGGATGTACAGTAATCACGTAACACAAGCAAATAATGGTTGTGACTTTGATTTTTTAGAAACAAAGTTTGGAAAATCTGCTAAAGAACCAGATATTTTTTAAGGTTTTAGATGATAAATAAAGAAATAAAAAAAATTTACTTAAATTCAAGTGTCGCAACAATATGCACAGCATTATTTAAAAGAGGGTTTCGAAACCAGTTTATTCAAGGTATTTTTCCTCTTAACCCAAATCTTCCAAATATGGTTGGTTTAGCGTTTACTGTTAGATATATTCCAGCAAGAGAAGATCTTAATACGTTAGAAGTTTTCAAAAATCCTAATCATCCTCAACGAGTTGCAGTTGAGGAATGTCCAAAGGATTATGTTTTAATATTTGATAGTCGTAAAGATCCAAGAGCTGCTTCGGCAGGTGCTATTTTGGTTACTAGATTAATGGTTAAAGGGTGTGCCGGAGTAGTAACTGATGGAGGTTTTAGAGACTCCAATGAGATAAAAAATTTACAAATACCTTCATATCATAATAGGGCTTCGTCTCCTACTAATCTTACATTACATCAGGCTGTGGACGTAAATGTGCCGATAGGTTGTGGTGATGTAGCTGTATGGCCCGGAGATTTGTTGGTAGGCGATAAAGAGGGAGTAGTGGTAATACCAGCTCATATAGTTAATGGGATTGCTGATGAGGTAAAATCCATGACAATTTATGAGGATTACGTGATTGAAAAAGTTCGAAAAGGTGCGTCAATAAAAGGGTTATATCCATTAACAGATGAAAAAGAGAAAAGTGATTTCGAGGATTGGTCAAAGAGTAATTAATATATTTCATAAGTAAGGGGAGTTAAATCACATGGACCATAATCAGACTTATGAGGAACACTCAAAAAGTATAATTTTAAATGATTCAGATAACATAATTATTGCATTAGACAGTATGAAAGCTGGACAGTATTTAAAAAATTTTGATGTTATTATAGATGCTCCTATATTGCCTGGACAGAAGATTGCAAGAGTTAATATTTCTAAAGATAGCCCAATATATAAATATGGAACCATTATAGGTTTTGCTGATTCTAATATAGTTAAAGGTCAGGTTTTAACTAATTCAAATGTTGTTTTTAAAGAATTTATTAGAGATCACGAATATTGTTCAAAATATCAACCAACTAGATTTGTAAATGCATCAAGTGAAAGAACATTTTTGGGATACAAAAGACCAGATGGAAATGTAGGTACTAGAAATTTTATTGCAGTAGTTTCAACAGTAAATTGTTCTGCGACTGTTGTACACGAAATTGCAGCACATTTTACTGACGAAATTCTTAAAGATTATCCTAACGTTGATGGTGTGGCTGCGTTTAGTCATTCTACTGGATGTGGAATGGAACTTTCTGGAGAGCCTATGGATCTGCTTCATAGAACTCTGGGAGGATATATAAATCATCCAAATGTAGCTTCATCTCTAGTTGTTGGATTAGGGTGCGAAAGATGTCAAGTCGGTGGTCTTTTTACCAATCAAGGGTTACATGAAAGTTCAAATTTAAAAACTTTAGTTATGCAAGATAATGGTGGAACGTCCGCAACAATTAAAGCTGGTATAAAATATGTAAAAGAAATGTTAGATGAGGTTAACAAAATTCAAAGGGAAGAGGCTCCTCTATCGTATCTGATGGTTGGGCTTCAATGTGGTGGTTCAGATGCTTTTTCATCCTTATCTGCCAACCCATCTTTAGGGAAAGCTGTTGATATATTAGTAAGTCATGGAGGTACGGCTATATTGTCAGAGACTCCAGAAATTTATGGTGTTGAAAATAGTTTAACTGCTAGGGCTGTAAGTGTTTCTGTAGCAGAAAAATTAATGGACAAAGTTATTTGGTGGAAAGAAATTTATTCTGTAGGTAGAGATGTACAAATAAATGGAATAGTAAGTCCAGGTAATCAAAAAGGAGGGCTTGCAAATATTTTAGAAAAATCATTAGGTTCTGCCATGAAGGGTGGTACAAGTGGATTGATGGAAGTATATAATTATGCAGAAAAAGTGACTAAAAAAGGTTTTGTATTCATGGACACGCCCGGCTTTGATCCAGTTTCTGCAACAGGCCAAATTGCTGGAGGTGCCAATTTAGTCGCATTCACTACTGGGAGAGGATCATGTTTTGGTGCTAAACCAGCTCCTTCTATAAAACTTGCCACTAATACTAATCTTTATAAAAAAATGAACGAAGATATGGACATTAATTGTGGGTTAGTAATTGACGGTAAGAAAAATATCGAAGAAATGGGAGCTGAAATTTTTGAAGAATTTATTTTGTTTGCCTCAGGTAGAAAAACAAAAAGTGAAATTTTAAACCTTGGACGTCACGAATTTGCACCATGGCAGATTGGAATTACTGGTTAATTATTTTTAAAAAATTGTAACAGAAAAACTCTTGTAGAAGACGCTAAAGAGGTTTTTCTATTAATATCTATTCGAGTAATTAAACTTTCAATCGAACAATTTTTCATTTTAGAAACTGTTTTTATAGCTTCCCAAAATTCTTTCTCTAGAGATAACGAAGTTCGATGTTTGTTTATCGTTATAGATCTTTTGATTAACATTCATTCAACCTTTTTTATCTCAAAAAGACCAACTACTTCAACATGTGAAGAAAATAGAAATTGATCAATTGGTTGAACCCATTTTAATTCATAATTATTTTCAATCAATGATTTGGAATCTCTTATAAATGTGTTAATATTACAAGATATACTTACTACAATTGGTACTTTAGACGTTGCAATATTTGAAAATTGCAAGTGTGCACCTGATCTTGGTGGATCAATGATAATCGCGTCATATTTTGTTAATTCTTCTGGATTTAAAGGTGTTGTTTTTAAATTTCTATTTTTCGTAACAACGTTATTACTTAAGCCGTATTTTTTGGCTGCTATATTAATTGCGTCAAGAGTTTCATGATTTATTTCAAAAGCATGAATTTTATACTTTTTTAAAAGAAGAGGTATAGTTATTGTACCACAGCCAGAAAAAAGTTCACATATAAGCTTACTTTTATTGATATTTTCTAGGGCATTAATTGTATTGTTAACAATGGCGTTTTCACCTTCAATAGTTGCCTGTAAAAATCCACCAGGAGTAGGGTAAATAGTTGAGGAAAACAATTTATTAGATAAACTTGTATTTGTTGTAATAAATAGAAGATCTGTTGTTTTATCGTTACTCTTACGGTTAAATCTAATAACATTATTTTGTAATAAAGTTTCATTAAGTTCGGTAAATTGGTTGAAAGGAACCTTCTCTAGTCCATCTATCAACAAATCAATACCATTATCTAAAAGATTAGCATAAATACTTATTGTTTCACCAATCTTAAGAAGATTATTAAGAGGTTTTTCTATATTATTTATTAATTTTACAAGTTGTTCATCAAGTATAATACATTCATTTATTTTAGTAATATAATTAGTTCTATATTCATTAAAACCGACTATTGTAGTCGCTTCAATTTTTTTTGCCATGAACTTAGCGTGTCTTCTACTTTTTAAAGATGATATCATAATTGGCTTAACATAAGTATTTGAAGATAATTTTAAAATTGGTGTCGAAACTTTTTTAAATTTCCAATTTTTATAATTATTAAATTTCCAATGTTGAAGTGTACAGCCGCCACACTTAAAAAAGTGTCTGCATTGAGGATCGATTCTATCGATTGATGACTCTTTTATTTCAATTATTACCGCTCTTATTCCCTCTGAAGAAAAATGAGTAGGTCGAGCTATAATTGTTTCATTAGGTAAACTAAAAGGAATAAAAAAATTATACTGTTTTTCTTTATAATTAAATTCAGTATGTAAAGTTGAAACACCTTCTCCTCTTGATCCAATATGGTTAATTGCAAGAGTTTTAGAGTCGAAGTTTTGAGGTAATTTCTTTTTTCTTTTCATTTTTGAAATATTTTAGATCCTTGCCATAAAGCTTTTCCACTTACTTTTAATATTTCTGATGAGATATGGAATGGGTAAAATGTTTCTAAGTATGGTTTTATACTCATTTTAGTATTATTAACTTCGCTTATTTTAATATAAGCCAAAAAGAAATTATTTTTATCATGTAGAAGGTATAAGTCAGGCTTTGTATATTTATTTATTCCAACATCCACAATAGTGGTTACCATACCTTTATCTGTATTAGTTTGGAAAAAATATAAATTTTCTAATTTTGAGAAGTCTGAATCAAATAATAGTTTTTGTGAAATTGAGATATATTTGTTATCAAGTGAATCTGTCTCTATATTTTTAATCGTTATTAGTTTTTCTTCAGGTGTAAATTTCTTTAGCCAATTTGGTGTTAGTTCTGTGATGTTCACATTAAGAATTTCAGCTAATCTGTGTCTATATTCTTCGGGAAGAATTTTAGGAGTGCCTCGAAATAGATATTGTTGTAAGTATGCATCATTTTTCTTTAGAGTTCTGGATAAATCACGAAGATTATACTTTTTATCTCTTTTAATAATAACTTTTATTTTCTCTCTTATATTGTCATTCTCTATATTTTTTTTATATTCAAAATTATTTTTTGAGACTTTATTCATTTATATTCTCATTTAGATCTTTCAATGCTCTCATCTGCTAAACCAAATAAATATTCTTTAAATTTTGTATTTGGTAATTCAAAAAGGGCTTCTTGAGCAGTCGATATAAATTGTTGTGCTTTATTTTTGCACTCGTCAAATATATTATATTTGTTCAGGATAGTTAATGCTTTGTTAAAATCAGAAGGTTCTTGTTTTAGTTCTTTAATTGTTTTAACCCAAAACTTTCTTTCTAATTTGTTGCTTTTTTCCCAAGCTAAAATGATAGGTAGAGTTGTCTTACCTAATTTAAAATCATCACCTAAATTTTTACCCATTTTATTTGAATTATTATTAAAATCCATGAGATCATCTACTATTTGAAAAGCTAAGCCTAAGTTATATCCATAGTTATAAGCTGCTTTTTGCTGCTTGACATTTCCACTTGCAACTATAACACCACTTTCACAAGACGCCCCAAATAACTCAGCTGTTTTCTTTCCTATAACTTCAAAATAATTTTCAATACTGGTATCTGGTTTATTTGAAATTTGCATTTGTTGAAACTCACCTTGAGTAATTTTACAGGATGCTGTCGCTAAACTTGACAAAGCTTCGATTGATCCTGTTTCAACCATTAACTCAAATGATTGAGCAAATAAAAAATCTCCAGCTAGAACGCTAAATTCATTCCCCCAAATCATATTAGCAGTTTTTTTTCCTCTTCTTAAATTTGATTCATCCACAACGTCATCATGAAGTAATGTGGCAGTATGAATAAATTCAACAGCAGCAGCTAATATTTTTGGATTTTTAGAATAATCGTTAAATTGTGCTGCCATAGCTAATGTAAGAAGAGGACGAAGTCTTTTACCTGAAGCTTTAATTAGGTGCTTACCGATATCATTAATTAAGGGTATAGATTTATCAAGTCTAATTATTATTTCTTTATCCACATCATGTAAGCTTTGTTCAAGAGCTTTATTAAGCTTAATTACATTATCTGTAGATTTTTCTTTAATAATTTTATTCATCTATATTTTCCAGACTATAATTTTATATTATAATTCGCTAATAAAATATATTAAATCTTTATATAACTATATTTTAAGAGATATTATGTATTCTATGAATAGAACTGTTGACAATATATTAAAGGGAAAAATTTCAATCATTCAGTTGAAACATGGATTCAGATTTGGATTTGATGCAGTTTTTTTAGCAGCTTTTGTAAATGGATTTTTGCAAAAATATAAAAAAAAAAATGTTTCATTGGCTGATATTGGTTCCGGTGTAGGCACTATAAGTTTAATAATTGCTTACAAAAACGAAAAAATTAAACTTACTGCAATAGAAAACAATAATCAGTATCTTGAATTGGCTAAAGAAAATATCTTAAATAATAATTTGAAAAACCAGATTAAACTTTTGAATAGTGATATTTTTAAAATTAACAAAACTCTTGTCAATACTTTTGATATTGTTGTATCAAATCCGCCATTTTATAAAGAATATAAAAATAGATCTAAAAACAAATTAGAAAATTATGCTAAAGTGATGAAAAATCTAGAGCAATGGATAAATAGCTCAGTTAAATTACTGAATAGTAAAGGCATAATTTTCTTAATTATAACAAGTGAAATTTTAGATTTAGTACTGCATCATCTGAGTGAAAAAACTGGCTCATTTAAAATTTTTCCGTTTTGGCCAAATTATAAAAAGTCATCTAAAAGAATCATTCTAGTTGCAAGAAAGGGTGGTGCAAGTTCAACAGAATTAATGTCAGGATTAAAATTATATAACAAAAATGGTTTGATGACAAAAAAAGCAAAGATGATAAGTGAGGTAGGAATTTTTAATTATTAGTAAACAATTTATTTAAGAAATTAAATAAATGTTGTACTTTAAAATTTTGACATTAATTAATTAAATAATAAATTAACAGATAGAGGTACTCCATGGGTCTCCTTTCTATTTTTAGAAAGTCTCAAAATGTTTCGGTAATCCCACTTAATGGAATTATTGCACCCAATATGGGTAGAAGAAAAGGATTGAATTTAAATGAAATCGACAAAAACATTGAAGATGCCTTTTCAGCAAAAAATCTTAAAGCTGTTGCATTGCAGATAAATTCTCCTGGTGGATCCCCTGTCCAATCTGAAATGATATCTAAACGCATTAGAAGTTTATCAGAGAAAAAAAGTATTCCAGTTATAGCCTTTGTTGAAGATGTGGCTGCATCAGGTGGGTATTGGTTAGCATGTTCAGCAGACGAAATTTTTGCAAGTAAAGCTTCAATAATTGGTTCAATAGGTGTTGTATCTTCTGGATTTGGTTTTGACAAAGCAATTCAAAAACTTGGAGTAGAGCGTCGCCTTTACACTTCAGGCGATAATAAAGCGATTTTAGATCCATTTTTACCTGAAAATAAAGACGATGTTAAAAGATTAAAAGGAATCCAAAAAGAATTGCATAATCAGTTTATTTCATTTGTTAAGTCAAGACGAGGTAGTAAAATTACAAATGAAAATAAAGAAATTTTTACTGGAGCTTTTTGGTCAGGCGAAAAAAGTTTAGAACTTGGATTAATTGATTCTTTTGGTGAAATGAAAGCAGTTTTAAAAGATAGGTTCGGAGAAAATTTAAAAATAAAAGAGTTTGCGCCAAAGAAAAAGCTTTTTGGTTTTGGAAGTCTATTGTCTGGAGCTCTAGATATGTTGATTAATAAAGTTGAAGAAAGAAGTGCTTTTAAGAAGTTTGGATTGTAAAATGATGCTTTCTGTAGGTAAAATTTTTTGGCTATTAATTATTCTTGTTTCAGTATGGTATATTTTTAAAATAATAGAAAAAAGAAAACTTAATTTCAGAAATAACAATGAAAATAAATCAGACGCCAATAAAAAAGGCATTGACGCATTTAAATGTGATAAGTGTGGTTTATGGAGCACAGGTGACCGCTGCAACAATAAAGAATGTTCAAAAGTTTAATTTTGATATCATCTGAATTATTTATGAGTATTCAAATATAGAATGAAATTATTATAATTAGGTCAAAAGCTTTTTCAATGGATAAAAATAAATCATTTCAAAATATTATAATGAACTTGCAGTATTATTGGATGGATCAAGGCTGTGTTTTAATGCAACCTTATGATACTGAAGTTGGTGCAGGTACATTTCATCCTGCTACAGTTTTGAGAGTTTTGGGTCCAGATCCTATTTGGAAAGCAGCTTATCTTCAACCATGTCGTAGACCAACTGATGGAAGATATGGAGAAAATCCTAATAGACTTCAACATTATTATCAATTTCAAGTTATCATTCAACCATCTCCAGATAATATACAAAACCTTTACTTGGAAAGTTTAAATGCTGTTGGTTTAAATTCTAAAGATCATGATATCAGATTTGTTGAAGATGACTGGGAAAGTCCAACATTAGGTGCTTCAGGGTTGGGTTGGGAAATTTGGTGCGATGGCATGGAAATAAGTCAATTTACATATTTTCAACAAGTTGGAGGAATAGATGTAAAACCCGTTGCCAGCGAAATTACATATGGTTTAGAAAGATTAGCAATGTTTATTCAAAAAGTTGAAAATGTCTATCATTTAGACTGGGATGGATTAGATAAAGATAAAGGTGGAAAAACATATGGAGATATTTTTTTACAACAAGAAAAAGAATTTTCAATTTATAATTTTGAAAAGTCAAATTCATCTGTTTTAATACAACATTTCAACGATGCAGAAAAAGAATGTTCATTTTTACTAGAAGATAAAATTAACCCTTTACCTCTTCCAGCCTATGACCAGTGTATTAAAGCAAGCCATATTTTTAATTTATTGGACGCAAGAGGTGTTATCTCTGTTTCAGAAAGGCAAGCTTATATTTTAAGGGTAAGAAATATGTCAAGATCATGTTGTTTAGCTTGGATGGACAAATCAAATGTCTAAGAATAAAGGTGATAAAGGTAACCTGCTCTTAGAACTTTTCTCTGAAGAAATACCAGCTAGAATGCAAACTGGCTCAGAAAAACAGTTAACAAATCTATTTGAAAAGTCACTTAAGAATAGGGATATAGGTTATGGACAAATTTCAACCTTTTGCAGTCCTAGACATTTATCAGTCATCATAAAAAATATAGATTTGAAACAAAAAAACCAAATAATTGAAAAAAGAGGTCCTAGACTTGGGTCAAACGAAAAGGCTATTCATGGTTTTTTAAAATCAAATAATATTCAAGAAAATGATGTTGTTATTAAAGATACAAAAAATGGAAAATTTTATTTTTATCTTAACCAAATTAATGGAATAAATACTTCTGAAGTTTTGCCAGAGATTATTAACGAAATTATAAATAATTTCGTTTGGCCTAAAAGTCAAAGATGGGCTTATTCTGAATTGAAATGGGCTAGACCACTCAGAAATATTTTGTTGATATTTAATAATCAACCAATAGAAGGAAAGGTTGCAATAGATAAAAATAATTTTTTAAATTTTTCTACTTATACTTTTGGACATAGAAATGAAAATAAAAAAATAGAAGTAGAAAATATAGATGAATATGAAAGATTATTGGAAAATAATTATCTTATACTGGATAGAAAAAAAAGAAAAAATAAAATAATAAACGACACAAAATTATTATTAAAAGACAAAGATATAAAATTATTAGATGATGACTACTTGATAGAGGAAGTTTTAGGATTAGTAGAATTTCCTAATGTCTTAATTGGAAATATAGATAAACAATTTATGAACTTGCCCAAAGAAGTCTTAACTACTGCAATGAAAGTTCATCAAAAATATTTTTCAATAATTGATGATAAAAATAATTTAGTGCCTAAATTCTTATTTGTTTCAAATACGATCCCTAAAAAAGAAAGAGATAAAAGTATAATTGAGGGTAATGAAAGGGTATTAAAAGCTAGATTGTCTGATGCTGATTTTTTCTGGAAAACAGATACTTCTACTAAAATTGAAACTTTCAATGAGAAATTAAAAAAAGTTTTATTTTACGAAGGATTAGGTTCTTTACATGATAAAACAATTAGATTATCAGCAGTTTCTATATATTTTTCTAGTTTGTTTAAAGTAGACGTTTCTTTGGCTAGAGAAGCTTGTATTTTATCAAAATTTGATCTGGTCTCAGAAATGGTAGGAGAGTTCCCAGAGTTACAGGGAATTATGGGAGGATATTACACTAAATTAAATGGAAAACCAAATGAGATTTCAGACGCAATTTTTGATCAATACAAACCAAAGGGTATTTCAAATGATATGCCTAAAACTAAACTTGGTTGCATGCTTTCTATGGTTGATAACATTGATAATTTAACAGGTTTTTTCATAATAAATAAAAAGCCGAGTGGCTCAAAAGATCCATTTGCTCTTAGAAGGGCAGGTTATTCAATAGTTCAAATTTTAATGAAATTAAAATTAAATATTTCAATAAATGATCTTTTTACTGAAGCACTCAAGTCTTATGAAAATTCATCAAAAATAATCAAACTAGATTTGATTGATTTTATAATTGATAAAGTAAAATTTATTTTAAAAAAACAAAATTTCAGAGATGATATCATTGAGTCAGTTATCAGTTTAAAAGAGTCTAAAAATTATTTATTCCCGATTCTGTATGAAAGAGTTAACTGCCTTAACGATATTAAAGATACTAATGATTTCAAAACATTTTTAGTCAATTTCAAAAGATTAAAAAATATAATCAAATCTAATAAACTCTTAGATATATCGAACGCCAAACTTGATATTCATCTTTTTGAGAGTTCTGAAGAACAAGAAATTTATGATAAGTCTGAAAATTTAGACATTAATTTAAAAAAATATTTAACAGATCTAGAACATCAAGGAATTATTTTGAAAGAAGTTATCAATTTAAATTATGTTATACATTCATTTTTTGAAAAAATAATTGTAAATCATGAAGATAATAAAATGAAAGTAAACCGAATTAAACTGATAACGGAATTAACAGAAAGAGTGTTAAAATTTAGTAATTTTCATCATATAGAGAATTAGTCGGTTTTAATCCCGAGGCCTGAAAAGCGTTTATTAAAACGAGCCACCTGACCACCGGAATCTAATATTCTGTGCTGACCTGTCCAAGCAGGATGAGATTTTGGATCTATATCGAGTTTAAGGGTATCTCCAGATTTACCCATAGTGGATTTAGTCTTATATTCAGTTCCATCAGTCATAATTATGGTAATTTCGTGATAATCAGGGTGAATATCTTTTTTCATATTAATCTCTTAAACACGTTAATTTGTAAATATTTACAATTAAATTTTAATAATTACAAGTTATTTGAATTATTTTATAATTCTAAGCCGTTGAAGAAATTTTTTCTCAAATTTCCAGAAATAATCAAATTCCCCAAAAAGTGAAGCTATTATAATTAATATAAATTGATAAATGGGAATAATTAAAATTATTCTTACAAAAATATATAGGGGATAAAACGTAATTAGTTTATCTAAACCTAGTACAATTAAAATTGGAGAGGATATAAATAAAGAACCTGATCCACTTAAGGCAAATATAGTAAAAATGATAAATAAATGCCGTATTGAATTTGCTTTAAATTTATTAACTAGTTTTTCTATCATTTTTTCTCTTATTGATTAGTTTTTGTGCTCTGTGTTATTTTCATTTCAATCCTTCTATTTTTTGCTCTTGCAACATTTGTATTTTTTTTATCAATTGGCTGAAAACTTCCATAGCCTGAGGCAGACAACCTATCAGGTTTAATACCTTGCTTTATTAAAAATCTTAGAACTGATAAAGCTCTTTTTGTCGATAGCTCCCAATTATCTAGATAATTCTGCCCTTTCTTAACTGGTAAATTATCTGTGTGTCCATCGATTTGGAGTATCCAATCAATATCAGTAGGTAATGATTTTTCTATATCCATTAAAGTTATTGCTAGTTTAGCCATTTCTTCTTGTCCTTTAATGCCTAATTCTTCTGAACCAACTTTAAAGAGAACTTCTGATTGAAAAACAAATCTATCCCCTACTATTCTTATCTCTTTACGTCCTTTGATAAGTTCTCTTACTCTACCAAAAAAATCTGATTTGAATTTCTGAAGTTCCTCCACTCTTCTAGCAAGAGCAGAATTCATTTCTTTTCCTATGTTAATTGTTTTAACTTTTTCTTTTTTATCTTTTGCCTTGTAGGCTGATAAAAGAGTTTGTAATTGAGACAATTTATTTCGTAATTTAAGAGAGGCAGATATTAATTCATTTATTTCTTTTTTATTTGCATTAATAGTTTCATTCTTTTCATTTATATCTGTATCTTTTTTATTTATTCTTTTCTCTAACTTTGAAAGATTATTCTTTAAAAGAAGTGAATCTTGTATCTTTATTTTTAGTTTTTCTTTTAAGTCTTCAATTTCACTCTGATTTAAGCTTAGAATGTTGCTTTGACCAGCTAGTTCTTCTCTAAATTGAGTCACAAGTTCTTTTTCGTCTTTTAAATTTTTTTTAACTTCCACTATCTTAGTTTCTAATAAAGATAGTTGTGTTGTTAATTCTGTTGTTGTTTGTCTTTCTAGAGAAAGCATTTCACCTAACTCTACTAAATTGTTCCTTAACTCAACTAGGGCTTCATCTTGACCAGTCATTTTTTGTGAAAGAAAAAATTGTGATAAAACAAATATCATTAAGACAAAAATAATTACCATCAATAAACTAGCCAATGCGTCTACAAATCCTGGCCATGTATAATCTACTTGTCGTCTTCTAACTTTATTTAACATTACAAATTAATTCTTCAAATCTTAAAATATTTTATTTACTATTCAGCTTGTTATATGATTTTTCCATTTCTGATAATTGTTTTGAAATGGCTCTTAACTCTAGAGTTAAATTAGATTGAAATTCTGAAATACTGGTAGTATTTTGTTCACTTAAATTTTTAAGAATTGATGAAATAGTAATTAAATGATCTTTCACATTTCTATCTTCATCAAGTTTTTCACAAAGTCGATTTAAAACAATTGTTAATTCGTTTATATTTTCAGTTATCCTTACTCTTTCATTCTCATTTTGGTTAGCACGCTTCGATACAATAGCTAAATTTTCTACAGCTGCCTCACTTAAACCAGGACTTCCTCCTTCACTTGCAGTAAAAATAGCCATTTGAGACAACCAATCTTCTAGTTCATTAAAGAAACGATTACTTGCCTGACCAACTTGAAGATCTAAAAATCCCAAAATTAGTGAGCCAGCAAGACCAAATAAGGACGAAGAAAAAGCTGTAGACATTCCATTAAGAGGAGCACTCAATCCTTTTTGGATATCCATGAATAAGGAGTTGCCATCGTTAGGATTATTACCAATATTAAAATCAATTGTATTTATGACTCCAGAAACAGATGAAATTGTTTGTAGCAGGCCCCAAAATGTTCCTAGCAGACCTAGGAAGACTAGAAGTCCAATCATATATCTCAAAATTTCTCTACTTTCATCTAATCTTGATGAAACACCGTCTAAAATAGTCCCCAATGAATTTGCAGATAATGAGGGGTTATCTTTCCTATTTTCATTTAGGACAGCCGCTACTGGCGCAAGAAGAATTGGCTTTATCTTAAGAACAACATTAGCAGGCATTAAGCTATCTTTTCTTTTAATAAATTTAAGCCATTTAGCCTCTTTACTTAAACGAAATGTTTGCCGGAATGAAAAGATAGTACCTAAAATAAAAGTACTAATAATCACACTATTAAGTGCAGTGTTGCCTTCAAAAGCATGCTTTAAAGGAACAAATAAAAATGAAATTAAAATAATTACAATTACTAGCAAAAGCAGCATTCTAAAAGCATATTTATTCGGATCTGTCATTTTTATCCCCATTTTTTTAAAATAAAACCATTAAAACATGACTTTTGTATGACACAAAATTATTAATTTCATTTGCTAAAATTTAAAATTTATTATTAATCTTTTTAAGGAGCTCTTTATGTAAGGTTGGGTTTGCACCAATTAATAAATCACCGGAAGTTTTGTAAGCATTAATATATTTTAAGTTAGTTAAGTATCCTCCAGCTTCTTTTATTAAAAGTTCTCCACACGCAACTTGATTCTTGTTTAAATTATTAGTAAATAAACAATCAATTTTTCCGGAAGCTAACCATGCAAAATTTAGAGCCGAGGATCCAAATTCCCTTGTAACTGACGAGTATTTAGATGCTAGGCCATATATCGGTTCAAAGATATTATTAGTCATTTTGTTATTTGTTGTTTGACTATCGTCATATATTGAAAACACACATGAGCCTATTGAACTTCTTCGAGAGACTCGTATTCTCCTATCATTTAGATAAGATCCCTTACCTTTTTCTGCAAAAAATAATTCGTCTCTTAATGGATCTAGAATAACAGTAGATAAAATTTCATTATTAAATTCTACTGAAATTGAAATAGAAAAATACGGCAATGCATGAGAAAAGTTAAATCGTCCGTTTAACGTATCAACTATCCAATAATATTTACCTTCAATACTTTCTTCAATAGAATTTAATTTCATTCCCCACGTTGGCCTAGATTTAGTTAAATCCTCCATTAGTGTAGAATAAATTTTGTTTTCAGTTCTTGATACAAAGTTGTCAATAGAGTTTGGAGAAACTTGCAAATTTTCAATTTCTCCAAAATCTCTAAGCACATTTCTTGTTACTTTATTTAAAGATTGGAAAATAATATTTAAAAGTGGTGACTTATTACTCATTCTCACTCCAAATTAGATATTTTATATATATACTATTGCTAATTTTTAGCTTTTTCTACGTAAGTACCGTCTGAAGGTCTAACTACTATTTTACTTCCAACTTCAATATGACCAGGTACCATTACTTTGATCCCATTCTTTAAAATAGCTGGTTTAAAAGATGAGGAAACTGTTTGCCCTTTTATAACAGCATCAGCTTCAATTATTTCTTCAACACAATTATCAGGCATGATAATGGACACAGGATTTTCATTATATAAATTTATAATAACATTCATTCCATCTTGTAAAAAAGCTGCTTGGTCTCCTATCATATCAATATTTACAGTAATTTGTTCGAATGTTTGATTGTTCATAAATATAAGATTATTATTTTCTTGATATAAAAATATATGTGGTGTCTCGTCTAAGATGACCTTTTCAACATTTTCAGAGGATCTAAAGCGTTCATTAAGTTTTGATCCATCCTTTAAGTTTCTTAGCTCAATTTGTGCGAATGCTCCGCCTTTACCTGGCTTTACATGGCTTGTTTTGGTTGCTACCCACAATTCATTTTTATGTTCTATTACATTACCTGGTTTTATTGTGTTTCCATTAACTTTCAAATTACTTACCTCTGTAAATATTTGTAATTTGGCTTAATAAACCTAAGGCTTCATCATATGGCCGTTGAAAAGAATTTCTACCAATTATTGATCCGCTTGCCCCACCTAAATATAGTTCTTTAACCTCTTTCAAAAGACTATCATTATCTCTTGAGTTTCCACCTGAAAAAACTACTAACCTTCTCCCACTAAAGCATGATTGCACAACATGTTTTATACGGTCAGTTAAAGTATCAATTGGAATACTCTCTGACATATAAACTTTTTTGGCTTCACTTAGTTCAATAAAAGATGTTGGAGGTTTTACTTTAATTATATGGGCTCCTACTAATGCGGCCATGTGAGCTGCGTAAGAAACAATATCTATTGCCGTTTCTCCTTCTTTACTAATATCTCCCCCTCTTGGATAGCTCCAAACTACCACAGCAAGGCCCGCATCTTTAGCTTCAAGTGCGATATCTTGAATTTCTGTTATCATATCTAAAGCCGCGTCAGATCCTGGATAAATAGTAAATCCCACAGCGGAACATCCAAGCCTAATTGCTTCGCTAACTGAACCTGTTATAGCTTGAGTAGGAGCTCCTTTCTCTCTTGATAAGGAATTAGAACTATTTACTTTCATTATTAGGGGTATTTGACCAGCAAAAGTATCAGCACCAGCTTCTAGCATTCCTAAAGGGGCTGCAAAAGCAGACAAACCTGCGTTTATTGCTAACTTAAAATGATAATGAGGATCATAACCTAGAGAATTTTTTGCAAAAGATCTTGCTGGACCATGTTCGAAACCTTGATCAACTGGAAGAATAACTAATTTACCAGTACCAGCTAATTTGCCAGACATTAGAATATTTGCCAAATTTGCTTTAACGCCTGGATTATCACTTTCATAATTATT
>QBXD01000023.1 GCA_003283875.1 SAR116 cluster bacterium AG-321-A13
AACAGCTGCAGTTGGTGCAGTTGCGGGAGCAGGTTTACTAAAAGGTTTTCCTGCAATTCATGCTGCAGATGCACCTGTTATTCGTTATTTAGGTACTGCTGTTAACATGGGTGACGCTGTACAAAAAAGATTATTTGACGACACAGGCATTAAAGTTAAATTTATAGTTAAGACAACGGACGAAGTTGTTAAGACAATATTCACACAGCCAAATAGTTTTGATATCGTTGATTCTGAGTATTTCAGTATGCCAAAATTAGTTCCATCAGGTAACTTATTAGGAATGGATACTAAAAGAATCAAAGAGTGGGATAATGTTACAAGCGCATTTACCAAAGGTGAGGTTGCAGGTAAGAAAATTGGTGATCAAGGAACTGCACCCAAAAAAGTTATGTATTTAAAAGGTTCAGATTCAAAAGAATTTGCTTCAGAACCTACTCAACACGTAACATTAATTCCTACAGTTTATAATGCTGATACGCTAGGTATACGTCCTGATTTAATTAAAAGACCTATTAGTACTTGGGCCGAATTATTAAACCCAGAGTTTAAAGGTAAAGCTTCTATCTTAAATATACCATCTATAGGAATCATGGATGCCGCAATGGTTGTAGAATCTATGGGAGAATATAAATACCCTGATAAAGGTAACATGACCAAAAAAGAAATTGATTTAACAATGAAAATTTTTACTGAAGCAAAAAAAGCTGGTCAATTTAGAGCTTTTTGGAGCGATTTCAATGAAAGCGTTAACTTAATGGCTTCAGGCGAAGTAGTTATTCAATCTATGTGGTCTCCAGCGATTACAGCAGTAAGGACAAAAGGTATACCTTGTGTTTACCAACCACTTAAAGAAGGTTACAGAGCATGGGCTGCTGGTTTTGGATTACCTGCTACTACAAAAGGTAGACAAGCTGACATTTGTTATGAATTTATAAATTGGTATTTGTCTGGCTGGGTAGGTGCATATCTAAATAGACAAGGCTATTATTCAGCTGTTATTCCAACTGCTAAAAAGTATATGGAATCATATGAGTGGGATTATTGGATGTTAGGTAAACCTGCCACAGCTGACATTATGAGCCCTGAAGGTAAAAAATTAGCCTCAAAAGGCGAAATTAGAGATGGTGGTTCGTATGAGGCTAGAATGGGATCTGTTGAATGCTGGAATGCAACAATGGATGAAAATAAATACATGGTAAGAAAATGGAATGAAATGATTGCTTCATAAAATGTATTTTAATATAGGGTAACTAATGTTACCCTATATTATTAATAAATCGATTTTCAATATGCCAAACCTATTTAAAATAAAACCATCTGTTGGTTTGCTCTCCCTTCCTTATAGCTTAGTTTTTATTTTCTTTTTTTTTATACCCTTAGTTCTAACATTTGTTATCAGTTTCTGGGATTATAATGAATATTCAATAATACCTGATTTAATATTGGAGAATTATAGATATATTTTTGAAAACTGTTTTTCTTTTGAAAATGATATGTGCGTTACGTTCAAAACTTATCTGTCTACATTTATGTTTTGTTTAATAACATGGTTTTTTACACTCATTATTGGATTTTTTGTTGCTTATTTTCTAGCTTTTTATGTAAATTCACTTACATGGCAAATAGCTTTATTTCTTCTTTGCACCATTCCATTCTGGACCTCAAATGTTATAAGAATGATTTCATGGATACCATTACTAGGTAGAAATGGACTAGTTAATGATTTTTTTCTTTCTACCGGGTTAACAAGCACTCCACAAGAATGGTTGCTATATTCAGGATTTTCAGTAGTTTTGGCTTTTGTTCATTTATACACATTATTTATGATAGTCCCTATCTTCAATTCTATGATGAGAATAGATAAATCAATAATCGAAGCAGCTTACGATAGCGGGGCAAATGGATTTCAAATTTTATGGAATATTATTATACCATTATGCAAGCCAGGAATTGTTATTGGATCAATTTTCGTTATCACTGTAGTAATGGGAGACTTCATAACAATAGGAATAATGGGAGGACAACAAATACCATCAATTGGCAAAATTATTTATGTAGAAATGAGTTATCTACAATTGCCTGCTGCTGCCGCTAATGCAGTAATTCTGTTATTTTTAACTTTATTAATTATTTGGATAATGACAAAAATGATTGATATAAGAAAAGAACTTTAAATATGTTTAGTAAAAAAAATAATACCTATTATATATGTGTCTTCTTTTTTGCCTTATTTGTTTTATTTCTTTATGGGCCCACGTTTACAATAATCCTACTAAGTTTTCAAGGACCAGATGGAGGTTTAACCTTTCCTCTTAATGGAATATCAACTTATTGGTTTGAAGAACTTTGGAGAGGTGGATCTGTAGTTGATATTGGTTCGGCTTTTAAAAGATCGATAATTTTAGGTATAATAGTTATGATTTTAACTGTAGTTTTGTCTGTCGCAGCAGGATTGGCATTTAGAAAAAAGTTTTGGGGCTCTAATGTACTTTTTTTTACGACTGTAGCAAGCCTTATAGTTCCGTCAATAGTATTATCTTTAGGTGTCGCTTTACAATTTAGACTAATTGACGACCTGACAAAATGGATTGGAAGTTCACTTGACATAAGTTGGGTAAATGATTCTTTTCAAACATCATTGGGTATGTATTCAAGTGGACTTGGGGCACAATTAACATGGACCCTTCCTTTTGGCTTATTAATAATGTTTGCCGTCTTTAACCGATTCGATAAATCCTACGAAGAAGCTGCAAGAGATCTAGGAGCAACTCCATGGAAAACTTTCAAGGAAATTGTGTTGCCCCTTATTGCACCAAGTATAATTGGAATCGCATTATTTGGATTTACGTTATCATATGATGAATTGGCAAGATCATCTCAAGTTATGGGATCTGGTAATACACTTCCGCTTGAATTACGTGGTTTAACAACTACAGTTACTACACCTATTATATATGCTCTAGGCACAGTAACGACTTTTGTGTCATTTACCGTTATTGCTATTTCAGTTGGATTTTATCTGTTTCTAAAAAGGAAAAAAGGAATATGAGTTTGAAAAAAAAGATTTGTATAATAAATCCAAATACCACTACTTCCATGACAGAAGTTATAGACACTACTGCAAAAAAATATGCTGGACTTAATACAGAAATTATATCAACTCAACCTGAAACTGGTCCTGAAAGTATTGAAGGTTATTATGATGAAGCTTTTTGTATTCCTGGATTAATTGAAGAAATCAAAAATAATATAGATGCTGATGGTTATATAATTGCTTGTTTTGATGACACAGGTCTAGATGCTGTAAGATCAATTACCGATAAACCCGTCATTGGAATTGGAGAAGCAGCTTATCATGTAGCCAGTCTTGTTTCTGGAAACTTTTCAGTCATAACAACATTATCGAGATCGATAAATCCTTTAAAACATAACCTAAAAAAATATGGACTATTTGAAAAATGCGTAAGTGTGACTGCCATAGAGGTACCTGTATTAGATCTAGAAGAAATTTCAAATGATAATCTTGAAAAACTAAATAAGAGAATAGAAAAAACCATATTAGAAGATAATTCAGAAGCTATTATTCTTGGATGTGCAGGAATGTCAAACTTAGCAAAAGACCTTGGGCAAAGTCACGGTCTGCCAGTAATAGAAGGAGTTTCTTCAGCAGTTGTATTAACAGAAGGTTTGATTAATCTTCAAATTAAAACAAGTAAAATCGGTTCTTATGCTTTGCCAAGAGATAAGAATTATACCGGTTATTTGAGTAAATTTAGACCACAAAGATAAAATTATGACAGTTAAAGTCCTAAATCACCCGTTAATAAATGTACTTATGACAAACCTAAGGTCTCAAGAAACAAGTAGTTTTGAATTTAGATATACAGCCAAAAAAATATCTTCCTTAATGGCTTTTGAAGTATTTAAAGATCTTAACGTTGATAGAAAAAAGATAAATACTCCACTTAAAAGTTTCTTAGGTGTAAAAACTAAAGACCCTAAACCGTGTGTTATATCAATTCTTAGAGCGGGGTTGATAATTGCTGAAGGTATCACCGACATTTTCAAAGATGTATCAATTGGACATATAGGTATGTATAGGGATGAAAAGACGCTTAGCCCCGTAAATTATTTAATAAAACTTCCTTCAAACCTTCAAAATAGACAATGTTTTCTCTGTGATCCAATGCTCGCAACGGGGGGAAGTGCAATATCTTCGCTAGAAACCCTAAAACAAAATAATGCGTCTGACATAACATTAGTTTGCTTGCTTGCATCGGAAGAAGGTATCAAAAATGTTAAAGAAAAATTTTCAGATGTAACTATAATATGTGCTCAAAAAGACAATCATCTCAATGAAAAAGGGTTTATAGTCCCAGGTCTTGGAGATGCTGGAGACAGAATTTTTGATACATAATATTAATTTATAGCTTCTTCAAATCTCTGTAGGTTCGGAACATTTAATTTTTCAGCAGTTTGCCTGATATTTTCCCAAACCAAAGGGGCAACAGGTAAACCATTTTTCATTCTATCTTCATTTGTTAATATTTCTTTGTCACCAGGTATCATTACTTTTTCGTTTTGATTTGCAGGTGGAGATGCCCTAACAAAATCTGCATAAGATTTAACTTCTTTTGTAAAACAATCTAAATCAACCATCTTTTCTACAGATATGTAAATTGATAGCATTCCATTTTGTACATTTTGTTTATCTTTATGAATGCCACCATTGACGCCTGAGCCAGTTAAGGCTCCTCCCAAAATTTCCATCATAAAATTAATGCCTGAACCTTTGTGTAGTCCAAAAGCTGTTATTGCTCCAGTACCATTATTAGGATCAGGAACTTCTTTATCTGATATTTTGCCATACATTACTTCTGGATTAATCGTCAGATTGCCTGCGTGGTCTATTAAAGCACCGTGAGGTAATTTTTTACCACCTTTTTGAGCGACCATCACTTTTCCTTCTGCGACTGTAGAGGTGGCCATATCTAAAATTATGTGATTATTGTCGGTATTAGGCACACCAATAGCTAAAGGTGAAGTACTACCCCTTCTATCAGTTCCTCCAAAGGGAGCAACAAGCAAACTTCCCCTAACATTTACAAAATGAAAAGAGACTAATCCTGCATCAGCTGCTCTTTCTGCCCAATCTCCAATGCGACCAAGATGACCTGAATTTCTTAAACCTACTACAGAAATTCCATGCTCATGGGCACGAGAAATACCCTCATCTACTGCATATTCACCAGCTACTTGACCAAAACCTTGTTTAGCATCTAAACAAGCCATAGCTCCTGCATCAACAATAAGTTCTGGTTTTAAATTTGGAAAAACCCAACCTTTTTCAATCCATTCTACGTATCTAGGAACTCTTGCAATACCATGACTGTCATGACCCTTTAGATTTGACCCACTTAACCTCTCAGCAATTGTTTTAGCCTCATAATTGCTACATGACTTGGCTTGAAATATTTCTGTTATAAGCTCAATCGCATAGCTTACTTTTATACGAATCTCTGATTTTTTACTTTTCACCGACAATTTGCTCCCCCGTTAGTATCTTTTCATATACTGAGATTTAGATATAATTTATTTAATATATTAAGTAAAATAAAATACATACCAATATTTTCTTTAGATATGTTTTCTTGAATGGATGTTTTATGAGTAAAATTCAAATTATTTCTACAACAATTTTTATTGGTATTTTAGGTGGCGTTACTTTCAATTTATTACTTTTCCCTTTGCCGTGGGTTTTGGGACCTGCTTTTTCAATAGCAATTTTTACACTTTTTGGAAACGACGTACATGTTCCACAAAAGCTAAGAGATCCTTTTGTAGGCATTATAGGTATTTGGTTAGGTCAGTCATTTTCATCTTCAATTTTTCATGAATTGAATGATTGGTTAATTTCTATAATGTTCTTATTTTTGTATGTACCAATTGCATTTATTATTACTTATGTGTTCCTTTACAAAGTTTTAAAAGTACCAAGAGTAGAGGCCTTTTTTATTTCTTCTCCAGGTGGTCTGTTAGAAATGGCTTTAGGAGCTGAAGAATGTGGTGCAAACTCAAAGAAGGTAGGACTAATACATATCATAAGAATTTTTATAACTGTATTTACCATCCCCACTTTAATATTGTTAGTATTTCCAGAATCATTTGAAAGACAACCAATATGGCCATCTTTTCATGGAAGTATAGTAGATTGTTTTATAATTCTTGTATTAATCCCTAGTGGTATATTTTTTGGGACAATTATAAAACTTCCAGGAAAAAGACTGTTTGGACCGTTAATCCTAAGTGCGGTTCTTCATATGACTGATGTAGTTGATTTAGACGCTCCTATTATAATATTCATTTTAGCGCAACTTATGGTTGGCAGCTTTTTTGGAAGTAACATGCATGGACTAAATTGGAAAATCGCGAGAGACTATGTTGGCATTGCAATCGGGATAGTCATGTCCCTTACAGTTTGTATGATACCTTTTATAGCTTTTTTAACTTTTTTAACAGGTGCTAAACCCGAAGCAATAATATTAGCCTTTGCTCCTGGTGGAATTCAAGAAATGGGATTAGTAGCTTCATCATTAGATATTAAACCAGCATTTGTTGTCACTCATCATTTTTTTAGATTGTTAATTGTACTCATAATCTTATCTATAGCCCAAAAATATATTTATCCTAAACTGAAATTATTAATACAGAATTCAAATTGAAATTTATTTCTTTCAAAATTTAAAGTAATGTAAAAATTTAGCTGGATTAATGGAGACAAAATTGATTAAAGGACTAATTGCACCAATCTTAACACCTTTTGATAATGAACTTAAAGTTGATCAAATAATGTATAATGATCTAGCACAAAATCTAATGGAAAATGGATGTTCTGGTCTTGCCCCTTTTGGAACGACTGGAGAAGCATTATCAGTTGGAAATAAAGAAAGGATGGAAGCTATTGAAGGTTTAGTTAAATCTGGTATTAACCCCAAAACATTAATTCCTGGAACTGGTTTATGTAATTTACCTGATACAATTGAAATTACTAAACATGCTATTGACTTAGGCTGCCTTGGTGCAATGACTTTACCACCATTTTATTTCAAGGGTATGAGCGATGAAGGACTGTATGAATATTTCGAAAAATTAATTGACGGTGTAAATGACCAAAGACTTAAAATATATTTGTATCATATACCTCAGGTAAGTGGCGTAGGTTTATCAATCGATCTGGTTCAAAAGCTAAAATCTTCATACCCTGACTTTATAATAGGTATAAAAGATAGTTCAGGTGTTTGGGAGAATACAGAAGCACTTCTACAAATCAATGGGCTTGTAGTTTATCCAGGAGCAGAACTTCCCGTTATTGAGGCAATCAAACTAGGTGCACCAGGGTGTATATCAGCAACTGCCAACTTGAATAGTAAAGATATATCTAAGGTTATAGATCTTTGTCACGCTGGAGAATGGGAAGAAGCAGAACAACTCCAAAAGAAAGTTAAATCAGTTAGACTGTTATTTCAGGATTATGCTCCAATACCAGCACAAAAATCTTTATTGGCATTACAAACTAAAAATACTATGTGGAATAATTTAAGACCACCATTCATACCTATATCCGAACATAAGACAAACGAATTGGCCAATAAATTAAAAAGTGATTATGGGTTCATTTTTTAAAAAATATAAGAGTTGATATGAAAATTGACGATTTATCTTTACCCCTTAGAGGGAAATGTCATTGTGGTTCAGTTAGATTTGAAGTGAGCACAAACATAAAAAATTTACGTAGGTGCAACTGTTCTATTTGTTCTAGAAAAGGCTTTGTTATGGGAACAGCTTTAATAGACGAATTAACTATCACTGAAGGAAGAAAATTTTTAACCTCTTATAAGTGGAACACCAAAGTAGCTGAGCATTATTTTTGTAAGATATGTGGTATAAATACCCATCACAAAAGACGATCTGATCCTAATCAGTATGGATATAATATAGGTTGTATTGAAGGCTTTGAAATGTCTTGGATAAATAATGCACCTTTTGTTGATAATAAAGGCATGAGCTTGATTAATTCAAAAAATAAGTCTTAGTAAAAGGATTTAAATAAATCTTTTTATGATTTTATGTAAAATTCCTGCAAAAATAATCACAAGAAACACTCTGAACATATGGTGAGGGCTTATGAAAGACATATCTGCACCAACAGACAATGCTAAAATATTCATCTCAGATTGACCACCAGGAGAAAAAGCTAACAAAATTGATAGAGGATCATAACCAATATTACTTAAAAAATAATAAATTATGATTAAAGGTATTATTGCAATTAAAGTCGTCACTAACCCAGCTAATATTGGACCAGACATTTCTTTAAAGGTAATATTTTTAAATAAACATCCAAGTGCTGAACCAAGCAAAATTTGAACAGAAATTACTATAATATACATCGGCATTGCATCCACAATCTGAAAAATATGGGCTGCTGCTGATAAAATCATTGGACCTATAATTGTTGGTCCAGGTATTTTTAGTTTGACTGCTAAAAACCATCCGATTAGGGAAACTAGAATAACAATTGGGGTTTGTTTCCAATTATAAAATAAATCTGGTTCAGGTAAATCTTCAACACCTAAATTCGGAACAAATAATATTACTAAAGAAGCTAAAAACACAACTACAACTATTCTTGTTGCGTGAATTAAAACAAGCGTCCTTGGATCAGCTCCAATTTCTTGACCTAAAATAACCATTTCATTTAATCCACCCGGAATTGAACCATAAATTGACGTTGATCTATCCATTTTCATAATTTTTGATAAATATAAAAAAGTTGTGAGACCCATAATTAAAACAAAACCAGGTACAAATAACAACGACACTCCAATTTCACTAAATCTGTTTAAAATCTCTGGCCCAAAATTAGCCCCAATAGTACAGCCCAAAAGTGCCCTACAAATAGGTCTAGGCTTTTTACCAATTTTGACCGGTTTACCAATTGCTGCAAAAAAGCCACAGCCTATCAATGGTCCTAACATCCAAGGTAGGGGCAAACCTAAATAATAGGCAATCAAACTACTAATTACAGCTAACAATAAGCTGAAAATATACACCCACTTTTGAGGCCACCAGTCAAAAAAGTTTTCAAAGTATAAGTTAGTAGATTTAAACATCATCTATATTTTCTGGAATATAGACATTACCATCCATTATTTTTCTTGAGGTACGAAACACACCACAAGATTTGATAAAATTTTTATCAAAACTATTTACTGTAGTTGAAGTTTCAACTAAACAATCTATCAGACCTAAGGGATGTTCTATCGTTATTTTATCGTTACCAGTTGCTTCAATATTTGTAATTTTAGATGCAACCGTACTGGAAATTAAACATGCTGATGCAATACAATTAGAACCAGTTGCAGCGTGAGTCTCATGGCAGGTTTTTGGAGTAAAATACCTTGAAGTAATAGTTCCACCATTTAGTGGTTTTGATAAAAGAGCAAACTTAGGAATAACTTTCCCACTTACGTCTCCCATACCCATTTTTAAGGCAGCACTAAGTCGAATTTCTTCTATTTTTTTTAATAAAGTTTTGTTTTCATTTAAATCATTACTAGTTTCATTTCCAACAATCCCAAAATCTTTTGCATTTGCCATAACCATTGGCATTGAAACATCTAAACATGTAACCTCAATACCATTTATAATTGTGGTTGGATGATCCGTTGGTAAAAGTTTACCAGTAACACCCCCAACTAGGTTTTTGAACTTTAATAATATTGGTGATCCTTCGCCAGGAACTCCTGCAATTTTATAATCACCAGAATATTTGACCTTCTTATTGGGAGTTTGAATAGTTGCTTCTATAATTGAACCAGTATTGACTGATCTTATAATTATATTAGTTTTAATCTCTTTTGCATCTATCATACCCTTTTCAATAGCAAAGGGGCCAACTGCCGAGAGCATATTACCACAAGTTGGGCCATAATCTACTCTAGCCTCATCAACTAAAACTTGAGCAAAAAAATAATCTATATCAACGTTTTCAAGCTCACTTTTTGAAATTATACAAACTTTACTAGTTACTGAAGTAGCTCCGCCCATTCCATCTATCTGACGCATATCAGGTGAACCCATTGCAGCTAGTAAATATTTACTTATTTTTTTTTCTTCCGAAGGTAAATCTCTTTTGTCGAAAAGTAATCCTTTGGATGTTCCCCCTCGCATAAAAACTGTAGGTATAGATATTTGATCAGTCATGACTTATTAAATTAAATGATTTAAAATATTAATTAGATTTTCGGTTGTTTTTTCTGTTGAAGCCGTTCCACCAAGATCTTTAGTAAAATTATTTTTGTTTTCGAATAGATTTGTAACAGATTTATCAATTAAACTCGATGCTAAAATTAGGTCCTTTATCTTTCTCCTTTCTCCAAGCCAATTGAGTAACATACTTGTAGACAAAATTAGAGAAATTGGGTTTGCCGTATTTTGACCCGCAATATCTGGAGCAGAGCCATGTTGAGCTTGAGCCATTGCATAATTCTCACCGGCATTTAGCGATCCTGCCAAACCTAAGGAACCCGAAAATTCAGTTGCTAAATCAGATAAAATATCTCCAAACATATTAGTAGTTACAATAATATCAAATTGACTTGGATCTCTTATAATATGAGCAGCACAAGCATCTACAAGCATTTCTTTATAAATAATATCTTTGTATTTTTTAGACACTTGCCTGCAAGCATCTAGAAAGATACCATCCGTTAGTTTCATTACATTTGCTTTATGAATTGCATGAACAACTGGTTTTTTAATTTGATTATTTTTTAATTTAGCTATTTTAAAAGCTGTTTCTGCTATTCTAAGCGACGCAGTTTTAGTTATTTTCCTAATAGCTAATCCTATTCCAGGAGACGGGCTAAATTCACCACTCCCTGCAAACATATTTCGATCAGCGTAAAAACCTTCAGTGTTTTCTCTTAATATTACTAAATTCATGTCTTTAGAAAGAGACTTAACATTTTTATAATTTTTCGCAGGTCTTATATTTGCATATAAATCTAATTCTATTCGAAGTGTTCCAGATGGGTTAATACCACCCTGCTTCTTGGACGGATAAGCATTGTGGTCAACAGGTCCCAAAATAATTCCATCTGCTTTTTTTGCTTTTGTTAGTGCGTCTTCTGTAAAAGTCGTTCCTTTTTGTTCTAGTGATTTAAAACCTATAGGTTCTTTAGATATATCTATTTTTAATTTTAATTTCTCATTCAAAAGCTCAACGATATCGAGTGTCGATTTCATTATCTCAGGGCCAATACCATCACCGTCAAAAGCTAAAATATTAATCGACATAAAATGACTCTCTTATTCACCTTTGAATGTGACTGTTTTTTTCTTTACGAACGCATCAATCCCATTAATACCATCTTTTGTTTTTGCAGATTCAGCAATCATTCTTGACTCATACTCCATTTGTCCTTCAAGAGAGTCTAGAAAACTGTTGTGGACTAAATTTTTTAATTTACCAAATGCTAGAGATGGGCCCGCTGCTAATTTTTTTGCTAAATTATGTGCCTCATCTTTTAGATCTTTAAAATCAACGACTTTATTTATCAACCCCCAATCAAGTGCTTCTTTTGCACTTAAAACTCTATTTGTTAATACAAGTTCCGTATATCTTCTTGTACCAATAATTCTTGGCAAAAAGTATGTTGAGGATCCGTCTGGTGTTAATCCTATTTTTGAATAAGCTGAAACAAATGTTGCATTTGTTGATGCAATTGCAATATCTGCAAATCCAACAAAAGAAAAGCCAGCGCCAGCGGCTACACCATTTACCGCGACAACAAGAGGAGCATTCATTCTTGAAAGTCTTGAAATAGCTCCATGAAGAATTGTTGTGACTTCCTTTAGATGATTAGCGGTCTTATGGCCATATTTATGAAAAGAATTTACGTCACCACCTGCACAAAAGGCATCTTCTCCAGCTCCACTCATCAAAACAGATCTAATATTTGGATTATCGTCGCATTCCAATGAGACTTGAAATAAGTCCTCTGCCATGGCTTGATTTAAAGAATTATATTGTTTTGGTCTATTCAATTCAATAAATGCTATTTCATTTTCAATTTTAAAATTTATTGTCTTTAAATCCATTATATTTAATCTCCAAATTACTTTTTAATTTTTTTTAGAACTTCTTCTGTATGTTCACCTAGTAAAGGTGGGGGTCTATAAAGTTGTGATGGTGTTTCAGATAATTTAACTGGGAAACCTGTCATTTTAATTTGTCTATCTTCTGGGCCGTTTGAGCTTATAACCATATCAGTATCTTTTATTAATTGACTATTAAGAGCTTCTGGTAGTGAAACAATTTTAGCAGCAGGACAACCCGCATCATTTAGTTTTTTTATCCAATAATCAGACGATTTTAAAATCATTTTTTTATTAACAATTTTATTAAGACTTTCCCTATTCTTCATTCTATTTGTGTTATTTTTATATAAATCATCTTCTAACAAATTTGTTAAATCAGTACTTTCAAGGAATATATTGCAAAACTTGTCGCTTGCTGGAGCTACGGCTACCTCACCATCAGATGTTTGAAAAATCCCATAAGGTGCTAAAATAGGATGATTATTACCAGATTTTTTTGGGGCTTTACCAGTAACAAAACTCTCAGATGACAAATACGCCATCATTGATATTAGACTTGATGTAAGACAAGACTCAACTTGTTGCCCTTTTCCTGTTTGAACTCTTGAATATAAAGCACTTACAATTCCGAAGGAACAATATAGACCAGCAACTAAATCTGATATGGGCATAGCTGCTCTCATTGGACCACTTTCATCAGTACCATTTAATGACATAAATCCGCTTAATGCCTGAGCTATGAAGTCAAACGCTGGTCTATCACTCATTTCTCCTTTACTTCCAAAACCATTGACAGATGCACTAATCAGTTTCGGATTGATTGATTTCAAGGTTTCATAATCAAAACCCATTTTATTAAAAACTCCTGCCTTAAAATTTTCTACAACAACATCTGCATCACTAAGCAAAGATTTTAATAACTCTTTATCGGTTTCTTTATATAAATCTAAAATTATGGATTTTTTATTTCTATTGAACTGGGCAAAGTAAGAACTATACCCGTCAACCATGTCACCCTGGTTCCTTACATTGTCACCTTTAGGTGGTTCTATCTTAATTACTTCTGCTCCCATATCAGCTAAAAGCATTGTGCAAAAAGGACCGGATAGCACTCTTGTTAGATCAATAACTTTTATACCAGAAAGTGCACCATTATTATTTTCAGAAGTCATTTATGCTCCAACAGCAGTAGGTACTTCGTCCATAGAGTAAGACAATAATCTTTGGCCTGCTCTCATAACCTGACCAGGTAATTTATGACCAACTAATTTTTCTACTTTTTTAGCAATTGAAATCATCTGATCTAAATTAATCCCAGTTTCTATTCCCATTTCATGAAGTAAATAAATAAGATCTTCAGAGCAAATGTTACCCGTTGCATTTGGAGCAAAAGGACATCCTCCCATCCCGCCAAAGCAACTTTCATAATCAGTTATTCCCTCATTCAATCCTGTCATCACGTTAGCAAGTCCAACACCTCTAGTGTTATGAAAGTGAAGGGTAATTTCTAGATCTGGAACTTTATCCCTTATTGCGTGGATAGCATCTATCACGACTGGAGGTGTTGCCATTCCAGTTGTGTCTCCTAAAGTAACACCTTTGAAGCCCATTAATTTATATTCATTAGAAATTTCAGCTAGTTTTTTAGCTGGAACATTACCTTCAAATGGACAGCCAAAAGCCGTCGCTATATCACCTTGAACTGGTATATTATTTTTACCTGCAATATCTGCAATTTCTTTAAATCCAGTTAATGATTCTTTTACACTTCTATTAACATTTTTTTTATTATGGCTTTCAGAAGCTGAGAGAAAAACAACAATTTCATCAAGCTTTGCATCAACAGCCCTTAATGCTCCTTTAGCATTAGGTACTAATGCAGCTAGAATAGCATTAGAGTTTCGTTTCACTTTTTCTAAAATTGTTGCTGCATCAGCTAATTGTGGAATTGCTTTTGGGGAAACAAAAGAGGAAACTTCTATTCTTTGAAAACCAGCTTTTATTAAATGGTTAATTATATCAACTTTATCTTCGGTTTTTAATACAGTTTTTTCAGATTGGAATCCGTCTCTTGGGCCTACTTCAGTAACCTTAACCTGTTTAACATTCATAAAAATTCCTCACTACATGTTTTATATTTTAAAATAATTAACAATAAGATTAAATAAAAAAAATACAACATTCACTTGACGTTTTTCATAATAAATTGTGATACTGAATTCTATTTTATTTAACTTAAATATTTGGGGGTTTTAATGAAAAATATTTCAAGCGCATTATTAGTTGCTTCATCACTAATAGTGACTGCGTCAATTGCAAACGCAGATCAATTTTTAAGAATGGTTTCTGGACCATCTGGTGGATCATGGTATCCACTTGGTGCTAAAGTAATGCAAACAATGGAAAGTAACATAAAAGGTGTTTCCACTTCTAATACTTCCGGTGGTGGTATTTCTAACGTAATGTCTGTAGACGGAGGTGATGCAGAAATTGGTTGGACTTACGCTCATACAGTAGCTAATGGATACTCTGGAAAAGGTAAATTCAAGAAAGCACATAAAAACGTGAGATATTTTGCTACTTTATATCCTGCAGCTTTTCAAGTTGCAGTTAGAGCAGACTCTAAAATCAAAAGTTTTGAAGATATGAAATCTGCAAACATAAGTCCAGGTAAACCAAAGTGGACTGGAACAGCATTTTGTGAGTCTATTATAAAAGATTATGGCTATGATTTTAGTACTATCAAAAAAAATGGTGGCGTCGTTCACATGGTCAGCTATAAAGAATCAGTTGCACTTATGAAAGATGGACAAGCAGATGTTTTTATGGCAGCCACTTCAGTTCCACAAGCAAGTTTTATTGAGCTTGAAAATAGTCCTGGAATAAGATTTATCGGATTACCTAAAGATAGAATTGATAGAATTGTTAAAAATAATCCTGGATATATTTATGGTAAAATTCCAGCAAGCGCATACAAATCTCTTGATAAAGACATACCTACATTAGGAATTGTTACTTCAATGATAGTTCACAAAGATTTATCTGATGATTTAGTCTACAAAATGACAAAAGTTTTCTGGGATAATCATGCTGAATTTGTAAAAGTTAAAGGTGTTTGGAAAAAAGTGTTAATGAAAGATGCTGTTAACGGTGCTGCTGTACCTATTCATCCAGGTGCTGCTAAATACTACAAAGAACAAGGTGTAATGTAATTTAAAATTTGAAAGGCACAAACTTGTGCCTTTCTTTTATTTTCATCTTTTAAAAATATGTCACAAACCTCCAAAAAACTAGTTTACAACGAAGTTAAAGAGACAAGTTTCTTTGATGAATTGTTGGAATGGAATAAAGACAAATCAGTTTATTATTGGATTTTAGTTATTTGTTCTTGGCTTTCAGTTGGTTTGGCATTTTACCATCTGTTCGTTGCAGTTTACGGAACACCAGAAGGTCGATCCTTTAGATCCATCCATCTATCAGCAATGATGGTCTTGGCAGTGTTTATATACCCACTCTTTAGAAATAGCGTAAAGGATCCAATAGTCCTAGAAAAAGATCCAAAAGGAAATTTTTATAGAGTTTTTGGCTTCTCGTATGACCTTGTGATTATCCTCTCAATAATATTTGTTCAATTGTGGACAACTTGGGATGTTGAAAATTTTATGATGAGGTATGGTGATAAATATATTGGTGATATAATAGTCGGATCAATTCTTATTTTTATAGTTTTAGACGCAACTAGACGTGCCGTTGGCTGGGCAATGGTTTTTGTTGCAGGTTTTTTTATGCTACACGCATTATACGCTCATAAATTTTTTGGTTTTTTTTATGGGCCTCCAACAAGGTTAGCTAAATATATAGACACCTTATTTATGACTTCAGACGGAATATACGGCATACCACTATATGTAGCCTCAACATACATAGTCTTGTTTATAATATTTGGAGGTATTTTAATAAGATCTGGAGTTGGAAGATTTTTTGTTGATTTAGCCGTTGCACTTACTGGACACAGAACAGGAGGGCCTGCAAAAGCAGCAGTTGTGGCTTCAGGAATGACAGGAACTGTATATGGTTCTGCTGTTGCAAATGTTGTAACTACTGGGTCTTTTACAATACCACTAATGAAGAATTATGGTTATAGAGCAAAATTTGCTGCGGCAGTTGAAGCTTGCGCATCTTCTGGCGGTCAAATAACACCTCCCATAATGGGCGCCGCAGCTTTTATAATGGCAGAATTTTTAGAAGCTCCATATTCATACGTAATTCTTGCGGCAATAATTCCAGCTTTTTTATATTTCACTACAATTTACTTCATGGTCCACATAGAAGCTGAAAAACATGGTATAGAAAAAATTGATAAGTCCATGCTGCCTAATGTCATTGAGGTATTAAAAGGTGGAGGACATATGTTGCTTTCGCTTGTAGTACTAATAGGTCTGTTGATTTATGGGAAGACGGCAATGACCGCTGGTTTTTGGAGTATTGTCTCAGTCATAATCTTAAGTTTTATCAAAAAAAGTACGAGAATGTCAGTTATCGATATTCTTGGAGCATTTGAAAGTGGTATTAAATCAACTGTGCCTGTTACTATTGCCTGTGCTTGCGCTGGAATAATTATTGGCTCTGTTTTTGTTTCAGGTCTTGGCCTAAAATTTACACAATCAGTTATAGATTTATCTGGTGGCGTACTCTTTATTTTGCTTTGTCTTACTGCCATTTCAGCAATTATTCTTGGAATGGGTATGACTACTACTGCAGTTTACATAACTGTAGCAGCCCTGATTGTTCCATCCTTAATTGAAGCTGGGATAATTCCTATCGCAGCACATATGTTTGCTTTTTATTTTGGAGTTGTATCGACTATAACGCCTCCTGTAGCCTTAGCTTCATTCGCAGGAGCGGCAATTGCTAAATCACCGCCAATGGCAACTGCAGTTGAGTCTAGTAAAGTAGGTATTGCTAAATATATTGTACCTTTTGCTTTTGTTTATAATCCCTCTCTATTAATGGAAGGACCAATAGTTTGGAGTTTGTATAGTCTTATTGCTGTTCTCCTAGCTTACTGGTTAATGACGCTTGGTCTTGAAGGATGGTTTAATGGTAAATTAAACTCTTTCAAGAGAACTTTAGTTTTATTGGGTTCAGTAACTTTATTAATACCACCCTTAGAAATAATTTACGGTTTAAACGGTTTTTACTATAATTTAGTTGGAATTTTAGTTTTATTAATTATTTATTTTTTACAAGATAAATTAACCTTTAAATCAAAGGTAACAACATGAATAAAATATTTATGGGAAAACCAATCCATTGGCTTATGATTGTTATTACAACTGCAATTATATTTTCTTGTGGTTTAAAT
>QBXD01000024.1 GCA_003283875.1 SAR116 cluster bacterium AG-321-A13
CTATTCCAATTTTTTTTCCACTTCCATATTCTTTTCCAAAAGTAATTAATGGCCAGCCATAGTTTTTTCCTTTCAAAACAATATTAAGCTCATCTCCTCCTTGTGGACCATGTTCATGCAGCCAAAGTGTCGACTTATTGGAATTAAATATTAATCCTTGAGGATTTCTGTGTCCTGCAGAATAAATTTCAGGAAGAGAACTCTTAAATGCTTTATTGTCAAAATATGTTCCATTTTTTAGAATTTTAACAACAGATCCAGAATGATTTTTAAAATTTTGAGCAGTATTCCTACTTCCTCTATCACCTATTGTAGCATAAATATGATCATTTTTAATTGCTAACCTACAACCAAAATGACGACTGCTACTTGATGTTTTGTTAGAAACAAATAATGATTTTTTATTTTTTAGTTTATCATTTATAAAGTCATAACTATTTAAAGCAGTTGCAGATTGCGATTTGTTTATCTTTTTACTAAAACATAAATAAACTTTTATCCTTTTATTTTTTTGCTCTATTTCAATATCTAATAAACCACCTTGCCCTGAATTAAAGACTTCAGGTGCTCCCGTTATTTCAAACAATTTTTTTTTAAAAATATTAAGTCTATAAACTTTACCAGAACGTTGGGTGAATAATATTTCTTCTTTATTTAAAATAGAAATTCCCCATAAATTAGAAAGATTTGGACTAATTTTATCTAGAAGAATTTTAGAGTGGGAAGAGTGTGATATGAAAATAAATAAAAAAATTACATAAACATATTTCATTTGTAATGACCTCTTTTACTAAGCAAATAATTATTTTGAAGATATTTTTTACTATTTATATTAAAAAAGTTAAATAAAATTTAATGAGGATTAAATGAATTTACTTGTTGCTGATATTGGCGGAACAAATGCGCGCTTTGCTTTCCAAGCTGATAACACTCAAAAATTGTCTAATTTTTCTTTTTTAAAATGTTCTGACTTCACTAATATTCATGATGCTATAGAATTTTATAAAAATGATAATAACTTAGATGTTAAAAATATGTCTATCGCAGTTGCGTCGACAACCAAAAATGATGCAATCAAATTTACAAATAATAACTGGGACTTTAAGCAATCTGAAATATTTAAATATTTTAAATTGGATAAACTAATTTTTATAAATGATTTTGTGGCCCAATCACTATGTTTTGGCTCTTTCTATAACAATTTGTCAGAAGATCAATCGCTAAACGATAAACTTGCTTCAGAGCACAATTTAAAAATAATTAGAAATGGTGTTCCAATAAAAAAAGCTCCTCTCTTAGTAACTGGCCCAGGAACTGGTTTAGGCGTTTGTACCTTATTTCAACTAGATGATCATCCTATTGCAATCGAGGGTGAAGGTGGTCATTCGTCTTTTGCTCCTAATTCAGAAATCGAAATTAAATTACTTCAATTTATGAAAAAAAAATATAATCACGTATCTAATGAAAGACTTGTCAGTGGATCAGGTATTGAAGAAATATTTAATTTTATCCGTGTTAATAATGGATTGAAGCCAAGCAATTTGAAAGCTCCAGAAATTGGTGAAAAAGCGTTAGAAGGAGATTTGCAAGCCAAAGAAACCGTGAAATTACTATTTAGTATTTTAGGAACTATAGTCTCAAGTGTAATTTTAATAAATGGCACTCAAAGTGGGGTAATTTTAACTGGTGGAATTACTCCGAAATTAAAAGAAATTTTGAGTATAAGTGATTTTGAAATTAATCTGTTAAATAAAGGTCGTAGACATGATTATGTAAAAAATGTTCCAGTTTGGTTAACGGAAGATAATAAAAATGGATTATATGGAGCTCTAAATGCAATAAATAATCCGCATTATTTGGATAAATTAATTGTCAAAAGGTAGTATTTGTTTTTAAAATCTTTCTAGAAAATTAAAATTTTCAATTATGTGGAGATTAATTTGTTAACAAAAGAACTAATATCATTTTTAAAAAAATTTGATACACCCACCATTTCTAACGCTTTAGACATATATAGAGGTTCAAGGTCTGCTGATGGATATACCAAGTATCCATTCGTATCAGCAAATCCAAGATTAGAGCCTATAGTTGGAATTGCAAGAACTGCAAAAATAAAAGCATCAACTTTACCTGTTCTTTCGCCTGAAAATGTTAAATCAATAAGGCTTAGTTACTATGAATATATAAGTAAGAGATCTGAACTATATCCTGATGCATCTCCTGTTTGTCTCATTGAAGATTTAGACTGGCCTAATCCAATAGGATCATTTTGGGGTGAAGTAAATGTTTCTCTTCATAAAGGGTTAGGTGTAGCTGGAACAATTACAAGTGGTTTACTAAGAGATTTAGATGCAATAGACAAAAACTACCAAGTTCTTGCTAATGGAATTGGTCCTAGTCATGCTCATGTACATGTTCTTGAATATGGTTCATCTATAAATGTTCATGGTCTAAATATAAGCGATGGCGAAATAATTCATGCAGATCAACATGGGGCCGTGATAATTCCAGATGAAGCTATATCAATGATAAAAAATGGGATTAATCATATGACAAAAAAAGAAAAGCATTTGATAGATGCCGCAAAAAAAGATGATTTTAATATTAACAAACTAAGAGAAGCATGGGAAAAAGCTGCAAATGAGAAATGGGAAGGATAAGATATGTTTGAGATAGACTCAAAAGCCAGAAGGCTTTCTCAATCAGAAAAAAACCAATATTTGAACGAAGGTTACGTCACGGGATTACCCGTTTTTTCTGAGAGTGCAGTGGAGGATCTTCATAATTGGTATTATGAATTAAGTTCAAAGTTACCAGATCATATTGACATAAATAAAACCAATATGTGGCATAAGGCTAGTAAAAAATTTCATGATCTATGTAGAACATCAACTATACTAGATTATGTAGAAGATCTTTTAGGGCCAAATTTTGTACAATGGGGCGGACAGTTTTTTAGTAAAGAACCAATGGACGGATCGGTGGTCCCATGGCATCAAGATGCACAATACTGGCCTCTTAATCCATCTAATGCAGTAACAGTGTGGCTTGCAGTATTTGACACAGACGAAGAAAATGCGGCCATGAAAGTAGTCTCAGGAAGTCATAAGGTAGGAAGATTTGTTCATAAAAAAAATGAGGCAAAGAATCTAGTATTAGATCAAGAAGTCTCATTTGATCAATTTGATCAATCAAAAATTGTATCTTTAAATTTAAAAGCAGGTCAAATATCTCTTCATAATGATGCATTACTTCATGGTTCAGAGGCAAACAATTCAAATAGAAGAAGATGTGGGGTTACAATGAGATTTTCTCCTACAAATGTTAAAGGAGATTTAAAAGCTTGGCCTTTTTTTGAGACGCAACTTGCAAGAGGTATTGACGAGTATAAGTTGAACCCTACAGCTCAAATCCCTAGAGGTGAAGCAACTCCATTAAAAATGTTTTCATTTTCTCATGAATTTGAAAATCAATGGTAAATCATACACATTCTAACATTTCGATATCTTGACCACTCTTTAATCTTTTAAGACCAATTGACTTAACTTTAATTTCATTTCTTGCAGTCATCCAAGCATCACTAGAAATTAGAATTTGATTTGCATCTGACATGTCACAAATATTAAAAGCTATATTCACTGTCTTGCCAAGTATATCAAATTGTACAGTTTTGGTTCCAACTGTACCTGCGACTAGAGATCCTGAGTGAACACCTAGGTGTAAATCCCAAGGCATTGATGCTGAATTGGCAATTTCCCTTAACTTATAAGAACAATCAACACATGATTTGACTGGCGAAATTGTATGTGATGAAAGCCCAGCAACTGCTACTATAGCATCCCCAACAGTCTTAATTTTTTCTAATCCAAATTCCTGAAAAGCATTTTCAAAACTCTCAACAAGACTTTGCAAAGTCTCCACAACTAATTCAGGATTATTTTTCTCACAAAAAGACGTAAATCCAACTAAGTCACAAATTAGAATTGCAACATCATCATATCTTCTTGACCTTACTTTTCCTGATGATTGCAATTCATTAGCAACAGAAGTTGGCATAACTGTTTTTAATATTTGCTGAGAGCGTTTTTTGTCTGTTTCAACTCTGTCTAGATAATTTTCTTCGGTATCTCGTAATCTTTTTTTCTCTAAACTAGCTCCTACCCTGGCCTTCAATAACGTCCCATTGAAAGGTTTAGTAATAAAGTCGTCAGCGCCATTTATTATACATTCTGCTGCAGTCTCAACTTCATCCGATGCAGTAACCATTATTACAGGTATTGACCTTTGTAGTGGATCACCTTTTAAGTGTTTAAGAACTTCAAGTCCACTCATGTCTGGCATCATTAGATCTAAAAGGATTAAATCAAACTTATTTTCGGTTGCCATTTGAAGTGCAGTTTTACCACCTTCTGCAGAAAATATATTTTTATAACCGTCTTTTTTTAATCTTCTTTCAAGTGTATATCTATTATCCTCAATATCATCAACAATTAGAATATTTGCTTCTTCTTTATTATTCATTTCAATTTCCTAATTGCTTAGAAATTTTTGACAATAATCTATCAATATCTACAGGTTTAGTGTCGTAGTCATCACACCCACTTTCTAGTGCTCTTTTTTTGTGTTCTTCCATCGCGTGAGCTGACAAAGCTATAATTGGAATAGATTTTAATTGATCATTACCCTTTATATGCTTAGTAGCAGTCCATCCATCCATTTTAGGCAAACTTAAATCCATTAAAATTAAATCTGGCTTTTCAGAGGACGCCATTTCAACGCCTTGCTCACCATCTACAGCAACAACAATTTCAAAACCCTTTCTCTTTAAGCGTCTTGACAACATATAAACATTATCTTCATTATCTTCTACATACAAAATTTTTGTCATTTTTTATCTCCATTATCTGTAGAAGCTTTTAAAACATTGCCAACTTCATTAACAATTGTTGATAATGTATCATCACTTTTTTCAAGAATTTTTTGCGTTTCGCCTGACAAAAATTTTCTTTCATCGTCACTTAAATCAGCCCCTGTTAAAACCAAAATTGGAATTGAGCTTAATTCAGTTTCTCTAATTGCCTTTAAAAACTCAAAACCATTCATTACAGGCATCATTAAATCTAATAAGATTAAATCTGGCTTTATCTCTTCTTTTTCTAACACCGACATGCCAATTTTACCATTCTCAGCTTCAATGATTTTTACATTTTGTTTTTCTAAAATTTCTCTTATCGTAAATCTTAAACTATCATCATCTTCAATAAGACAAATTTTTAAATTTTCTCTGTCACCAATTAAATTTCTAATTGATTTCATCAAATATTCTTTTTGAACAGGTTTAGACAAAAAGTCTGCTGCGCCGAGAGAAAACCCTTTATTTTTTTCATCTAAAATTGATGCCATAATTACTGGTATGTTTGATACTTTAGGATCAGCTTTTAAAGTTCTTAAGACTGACCAGCCATCCATCTCTGGCATGAGAATATCGAGTGTTATTACATCTGGATTAAGATCTCTTGCTAAACGAATACCCTCTCTCCCATTAGGTGCAATTACTACTTTGTAGCCTTCTTTAATCAATTGTCTTTTCATTAATTCACTTACTGTGGGATCATCATCTATAATTAAAACAGTCTTTCCCGAACTATTTTCTATTGAGACAACATTCTCTATCAGTGAGCCTGTTTGCTGGTTTAAATTTTTAACCGAATCTGAAGCTCCAATAAAATCGGCAAGAAAGGTTGCAGTAAACGTAGTACCTTTTCCTAATTCGCTATTAACAACAACATCTCCACCCATCAAAATTGCTAATTGTTTTGAAATTGTTAGACCTAATCCAGTGCCACCATATTTTCTTGTTGTTGAGCTATCAGCCTGAACAAACGAATTGAATAATCTAGCCATTTGTTCATCAGACATGCCAATTCCTGTGTCACTCACATCAATTGAAATTAAGTCACCACCATCCTGAACTATTTTGTTTACACCAACTGTTATTTTTCCTTTTTCTGTGAATTTACAAGCATTAGAAATTAAGTTTAAAACTACTTGTTTTACTCTAGTTTGATCAGCGGTAACAAAATCTATATCTATTTTATAATCTATCACCAATTCATTATTGTTTTTTTGTGCAAGTGGTGATGATGTTTTCATAACATCATCTAAAATTTGATTTAACTCAAATGTTTCATTGAATAATTCAACTCTACCAGCTTCAATTTTTGATAAATCCAAAACATCATTAATAAGAGTTAGAAGATGTTTACCGGCGTTAAAAACTCTGTCTAATGGTTCTTCAAAATCATCTAAACCATCGTCAGCAGCATCTTCTTTTAACATTTCTGTTAAGCCAATTATTGCATTTAAAGGTGTTCTTAGTTCATGACTCATATTTGCTAAAAATTGACTTTTAGTTTGGTTTGCAGCATTTGCTTTTTCTCTAGCAACATCTAACTCACTAATTGTTTTATTAAGCTCTTCCTCGCGTTTCTTTAATTGTGTGATATTTGAAAAAATTGAAAATACACCACCGTCATTAAGACGATTAAAAGTTGCAGACCAAAAGGTACCATTATAAAATTCGGGGGCCTCAACAGTAATTTGACCTTCCATATTTTTTCTAGTCTCTAAAGTATTTTTATAATATTTTTTTTCATCTTCAATATTATTAAATTTTAAAAATTTATTTTTCTGTTGTTGCCGAACATAATCTTTATAATAGATACCCTCATCAAATTTCATTCCAGCACCTTCTTGAATTTCTTTTGCAAACTTATTAGCAAATAAGAGTTTATCATGGGAATCCCACATAGTTATTCCGTGAGGCATGCTATTTAAAGCATCAGACATTTTTTTCTCAGTTTTAAGTAACTGTTCTTGAGCTTTTTTGACCTGCGCTTCTTTTTCCTTCATTTCAGTTATTTCTGAATAAACCTGGAGGAAGCCACCATCATTAAGCTTAGTATCTGTTGCAATCCAAATAGTTCCATCGCTAAATGACATTTCGTAACTACTTTTATCTGAAATTTTCTTTTGACTAATCCTTTTTCTAAAATAATCAGCATTTGAATATCCATCCGGGACTACTAGAAAACCTTTTTTATCTATGTTTTCGAGCATAGTTTTTCTATCTATTCCAGGTTTTAAATCAAAATCTAATTTTTTTTGAATACCTCTTGCCACTTTATTTCCCATTATTAATTTGTGGTTACTGTCCCATAATAAGATGGCATTTGGCGTTACTTCTATTGCGTCGTTTAATTGTTTGAGAGATTTTTCTCTTTCTTTAAGATCAGTAATATTCGATAATATAGAAAATACTCCACCATCAGGTAATCTAGTGGATGTAGATTGCCAAACTGATCCATCATAAAAAGGAGGTGTTTCAACAGTCACCACTCCTGATAGATAGGTTCTATTATTTAACATGTTCTTATAAAACTCATCTTTTTGTTTTTTATTTTCAAAAATATGATAATTATTTTTCTTTTGAAGCTTAATGTAATCTTTGTATTTCACACCAGGTTTGATATAGACTTTTCCTTTTTTTAAAACATTATTTCCATAATCGTTGATCATTTTTAATTTATCATCTTTATCCCACATGACTATTCCATGAGGCATATTATTTAAAGCATTAGAGACTTGTTCTTCTGCTTCTCTTACTTTTCTTTGACTTTCAGCTACTTGTTTTTCTTTTTCTCTAATTTCTGAGATGTCTGTCCAAATTTGTAATGTTCCACCATCTTTAAGTCTCGTAGATGTCCCTAAGATAACCATTTTTTTCTTTTTAAAATTTATAACACTTTCTACCTTTTCTTGAGTGGTTAAGCTTACCATTGCTTTTTTTCTATTCTTTATCCACTCCGCAGGTGATGTACCATCCGGTGTATCTATACATCCAGATTTAAGACCCGCATCCAACATATCCCATCTAGAGACACCAGGTTTAAGATCAAAACCCATTTTCTTTTGTATATTTCTAGCTTCTTTATTTGCCATAATAAGTTGATTATCCTTATTCCATAACATTAACATGTTTGGTATAATTTCTATGGAATCACGTAACTGCTTTAATGATTTTTCTCCTTTTTTAATCTCAGTAATGTCAGACCAAAGTGAAATCGTGCTGCTATCATCTAATCTTGTATCAGTAAAAAGGAAAGAGGTTCCATTAGAAAACTTTGCTTCTCTCGTTCTTTGCCCAGAAAAATTTTTCCAATTTTCTTTCATTTTATTTATATGTGCTTTTTTGTTTAATCCACTTTGTAATATGCTGAAATCATTATTGATTAAATGATTCACATGATCAAACCTATGAACTCCGAGATGTAAATCAAACCCTAGATTTTTTAGATGATCAACAGCTGACTTATTAGTTGCTATTAATTTGTCATTTTCATCCCAGAACATTAACCCATTAGGTAGTGTTTCAATTCCATCTTTTAATCTAAGAAGTTCAGTTTCTTGTTTTTTAGTTTCGGTTATATCAGTCCATAATGAAATAGTGCTTCCATCATCTAATCTTGTATCTGTAAACAGAATCGACATCCCGTTATTAAAATTAGACTCTCTTATTCTCTGTCCAACAAAATTTTTCCAGCTCTTCCTCATATCTTTAATATAGTTCTTTTTGGAAACACCTTTGGGAATAGTAATCATATTAGTCTTATGCATGTGATTAGAATGATCAAACCTGTCGCCTCCCAATTTGAGATCGAATCCAAAGCTTTTTACAAAATCTACAGCTGACTTATTATGTGCAATTAATTTATCATTTTCATCCCAAAACATCAGTCCATTTGGAAGGATTTCAATACCATCTTGTAACCGTAATAGTTCATCTTCTTGTTTTTTATTTTCAGTTATATCTGTCCATAAACAAATTGTACTTCCATCTTCTAATCTTGTATCTGTGAAGTGTAGAGTATGGTTTTTGAATGAGGAAATTCTAACATTTTGTCCTGTGAACTCCTTCCAATTTTTTTCTCTTTGACTTAAGTATTCTTCTTTAGTTTGACCTTTATTTGGCATCGAATAACCGTTATTAATTAGGTGATTTCTTAATTCACTAAAATTAGTTCCTAATTTTAAATTAAATTTATACTGTTTTACTAGGTCCACTGCTGATTTATTAGATGCAATTAAATCATCATTTTCATCCCAAAACATTAAACCATTTGGAAGAGTTTCTATACCGTCTCTTAATCTAAGAAGTTCAGTTTCTTGTTTTTTATTTTCTGTAACATCAGTAGCAAACTGAAGAGTAGAACCATCAGGGAGTTTGGATGATGAAGCCAAGTAATGTTTATTATCAATCAGTAATTCGTAATTTTCTTGATCCTTTAAATTTTCAATCTCTTTTTTTCTATTATCTAAAAATTGTTTTTTTGTAACTCCTTTTGGAAGAGTTATAAATTCTCTCTTTAGGGAATTTTCAATCATTTTGATTCTTGAGGATCCTTTTTTAAGATTAAATCCACGTGCAGCGTTTGCGTTCCTTGCTTTAGCATTAGCCATTACTAAATTATTCTCTTTATCCCACAGCATCATGTTGTTTGGAAGAATTTCAAGTGCATCAGCTAATCGTTTATGTTCCTTCTCTTTATTCTTAATTTCTGTGATATCACTAAAAATACTCAAGAAAGATCCATCCTCTAATCTTTTATCAATAACATACCAAGTAGAATCGTTTTCAAGGAAAACTTCTCTATAATTTGATTGGACACTCTTTCTATATTGTTTTCTTCTTTTAATTTCAGTTTCTATAGTTTCACCATCTGGCACTTTAAAAAACGGACTTGATAATTGAGCTCTAACCATATCTTCGTAAAAAAGACCTTTTACAAACTCACACTTAATTCCCATTTCTCGATGCATTTCATTAGCTTTATTATTAGCCATAATAAGATTATCATTTTCATCCCAATATTGGACAATTACTGGAACATTTTCTATTGCATTTTTTAATCTTAGGAGCTCAATTTCTTGGTTTTTCAGATCTGTAATATCAGTATATACACTTAGTAGAGATCCATCTTTGAACTTTGTTTCATTCGCAAGTATTGTTGTACCATCATTAAAGCTTATCTCTCTCTTATTGGATTTTAATTTTGATCTTTCTTCTAATCTTTTTTGTATATATTTCTCTTTACTTAAATTTGTAGGAATTTTATACAGATCACTCTTTACTTGAGCCCTTAACATAGATTCATATGAGATTCCTTTTTCTAAATCAAAATTTACTCCTGATTGTGTCATAATTTCTTGGTTGCGTTTATTTGAAACAATCAAATTATCTTTTTCATCCCAAAACATTACACCACCAGGAAAATTTTCAATTGCGTCACCCAATTTTTTAATTTCAAGATCTTGTTCTATTATCTCTGTAACATTAGTCATAACTGTCAAAATATAGCCAGAGGGTGTAATGTTATCTCTGATCTGTATCCATCTACCCGTTGGTCCTTTGATAACATAATGTGAAGCGCTTTTTGTTTTTTTTACTTTTTCATAGTTTTTAATTCTTTTATCAATCTCTTCATTAGGGATAATTTTTAATTTTTTAAACTTTCTCATTCTATCATAAATGTTTTCTCCTAATTCATAATTTACATTAAGTCTATTGAACCTAGTGAACATTGGTTTATTGGCAAAACACAAATTATCTTGCTGATCATATAAAAGAATACCTGTCTCATCATTATCAAAAGCTTCAATAAGGGCTTTGGCTATATTTAAATCTTCTGTCATTTTTAATACCTTATAATTACATTTTCTTTTCTACAGATCTTAATCTATAGGATAGGGCTTTTAGTGAACCTTTTACAAACACGTCAGAATTGTTTACTCGTTTATTAAATTCTTCTTTTGTTATAGATATAATTTCACTGTCTACTAAACATCTGGCAGTTGCCATTCTTAATTCATTTTCAATAACGCCCATCTCACCAAAGAGTTCATTCTCTTGAATAATGAAATTGGGATCGTTGCTTCGGTTAGTTGGTAAAAAAATCCCTACTGAACCTTTTACAAGCAAGTACATCTTGTCAGGCAATTCTCCAACTTTGAAAACACTTTGATGTTGATTAAATTTAATTTTTTCCATTAAAAATCTATAACCTCATTTTCAGATGCAAATTTTATCTTTATGTTCGATAAATTATTTTGAATTTGTTTGATTTCACTATCTTCTCTTGTGGGAGAATGATGAGAAATTAAAAAGTTTTTAAATTCAAGTTCATTAGCTAAGTTAATTCCTTGTTCTACACTAGAATGCCCCCATCCTTTTTTATCTGGTAATTCTTTGTCTAAAAACATTCCATCCCAAATAATTGTATCGGAAAAGTTACAAAAGTTTATTAATTCCTTTTTCTGATTACTCTCATATTCATTATCTAATAGATAACAAAATTTCTTTTCTTCACTAGTGATACTATATCCTGAACAATTTCCTGGGTGGTTTAGATCTATTGAATTAATATCTAAATCTTGAAAATCATTTACAACTTTTTCAAATTCTATGAATTCAAATTTGCCAATAATTTCAATAAAATCGACAGGAAAATATGGATTCTTAAAATAATTAGTTAGGTTTTTATAAGTGTCTTTAGAATTAGAATGAGCTGATGTTAGAATAATTTTTTTATTTTCGTCAGAATTATAACTATTAAAAGCTAGTCCTTGAATATGATCATGATGAAAATGAGAAATAAATAAAATAGTCTGAAGATCATTAGAAAAATCTACTTTTGAAAAACCAGATCCACAGTCAAAAATCAATTGATATTTTGAAGTTTTAAGTTCAACACACGGGGTGTTACCACCAAAACCTATTGTATTTTTACTTGGGTTTGGGATAGATCCTCTAACACCGTGGTTGATTATCATTTGAGACTCATTATCATCAAATTATGATAAAATAATTATTTAACAAGTAAATATATATTTTGTATGTTTTTAAAATTGTCCGAAAAAATATCAACTTAAATTTATCAGCCCGTCAACTGCAACAATACCTTCTTTTTTTATTATGACTGGGTTTATCTCAGCTTCTTTGACTTCTTTTACAAAAGCCAATTGTGAAATATTGACTATTGCTCTAGCTAAAAAATCAATGTTAATTTTTGGTAATCCCCTGAAACCTCCAAAGATAATAGAACTTTTTACCTCACTTATCATCATCTTTGCTTCTTTAAAATTTACAGGTGCTATTCTTACTGATTTATCATCGTAAACTTCTGATAAAACCCCACCAGATCCAATAACTACAATTGGTCCAACTAATTCATCAACTCGGTAGCCTAAAATAAGCTCTGCTATCCCTATTTCCATTTTTTGAATAATGAAGCGTCTTTTATCAGCTTGTATTTTCAGATTTTGAAAAACTTTAAATAATTTGTCATACCTAGATTTTAAATCTTCTTCTGAAGTTATATTCAATTCTACTCCATCTATGTCAGTTTTATGTTGAATTTCACTAGATAGAATTTTCATCACTAGAGGAAATCCAATTTCCTTACTCAATTCTCTAGCTTTTTTTAAGTTGGCAACAACTTGGGACTTGACTGTATTAATACCCATAAAATCAAAAACTTTAAGAGCTTCAAACTCAGTTAAGTTTTTATTATTTGAACTTTTTAAAATATTTTTTATATTCTTAATTTTTAAATCATCAATATTATTATCGATAATTTCAGGTGCTTTATAGTCTAAATAAGCTTTGATACCTTCTGCACAGGATTCTGGAGTCCTGAAACTTGTGATGCCATTTTTATTTAATAGTTCTAGAGCATCTGGGGCATCTGGGGCAATATATACAGCAAGGGGTTTTGAATTATTTACCCATTTTAATAAAGGATCAATAGCTTGATCTGGTCTAAACTTGGCAGATGATCCCACTACCATGATTACTAAATCACAATTATCGTTATTCATGAATTCTTGAATAACGTCATTTACAACCTCAGGCTTCGTCCCTGCAATTGTTAAGTCCACTAACTTATTATTATCATAAGTAATATTATTTTTATTCATTACTTTTGATATTGAGGGACCTGGGTCAATTACTTCAATATTTGCGTCTGACAAACTTTCTACTACCATGGCACCACCCCCACCCGTAGTTGTCACAATTCCAACTCTTTTGCCTTTCGCAATTACTTTATTTTTAAATAAATTAGGAACTTCTATTAAGGTTTCAAACATATGAACTCTAGTTATGCCATTAAATTTAATAAATGCATCAAAAGCTTCATCAGAACCAGCAATTGCTCCGGTATGAGATTTTGCAAGCTCTTTACCTAAGTCAGATTTACCTAGTTTATAAGTAATAACTGCTTTACCAGAGGAATAAGCTAAACGTGCCATTTCAGCAATTTCGTTACTGTTACGCAAAGTTTCTAAAAATAAAATTATCGTATCAGTATTGGCGTCATCGACTAACATTTTACCAATTTCACCAACGGACAGATCAGTTTCATTACCAACTGAAATTAATTTAGAAAAACCAATACCACGAGAGGAACCATGAGCTAAAAGTGCACCTATTAAACTACCACTCTGGGATATTACACCTAAACCACCCTTTTTAAGTTTCGGTAATTCGAGCATAGCATTAGCACTTAAAATGACTGAATCTGAAATATTAATTATCCCAATACTATTTGGACCTAAAATTCTTAAATTTCCTTTTTGGGCAATATCTAAAATTTTATTTTCTAAGTTTGCTCCATCCAAACCAACTTCGCTAAAACCTCCAGATAAAATCGTTGCACATTTCGCGCCTATTGAAATAGCATCATTAATTGAATCAATGATTTTATCTCCATCAAGAGCAATAAAAATATGATCAACTTTTTCTTCAATTTTCTTTAAATTTTCATAACATTTTAAGCCAAAAATATAATCTCTATTTGGATTAACTGGAAATATTTTACCCTTATAACCGTGAGCAACTAAAAACCTTTGGATTCTCGATCCAGTTTTTTTTGGATCTGCAGATGCTCCTATTATGGCAATAGATTTAGGTTTCAAAAAAGCTTGAGTTAAATGAATATCTATCATTATTAAATTTATTTATTTGATCTTTGAGAAAATCTTCGTTCAAATATATCTTCAGCTATTCTATTCTTCATCATTTCAGTTGATCCCCCCGCAATTTGCCATCCTCTAGATTTTCTAAAACAATATTCAACAAGCGACTCTTGTGAATAACCAGTTCCTCCCATTACTTGCATTGCTTCATTACAAATATCAAATCCTGCTTTATTACAAAATGCTTTTGCAATTGACGTTTCTTTAGATGATGGAAAGCCCGTGTCAGCATTAATTGCCGCTCTATATAACAATAACCTTCCAGCTTCTATTTTAATTTTCATATCTGAAAACTTCCATTGAATACCTTGAAATTCGCATATTTTTCTTCCAAATTGTTCTCTTGTAAGAGCGTATTCTCTAGCGACATTATAAGCAAACTCACCTACAGCTAATGATCTTGCTGTATTACCTATTCTCTCAGCATTAAAGCCCGCAATCTGTTTTTTAAAACCGCCAGGTCCCAATAGTACATTTTCTTTGGGAACATAAACATTATCAAAGTAAAGAGCACACCATTCTTCTCCATTTGTATATTTTGAAGATTTGCCTTTTGAAAAACCTTCCATTGAAATGTCCATAAGCACGGATCCTATTCCATTTACACCTTCATGATATCTTACATATATTAAGAAAATATCAGCATCCGGTGAATTACTTGTAAAAACTTTGCTTCCCGAAACTCTAAATCCATCTCCATCCTCGACAGCTTTTGTTGTTAGATCGGTTACAGCTGATCCAGCATTTGGCTCAGTCATTCCTAAACCAATAACTATTTCTCCATTTAATAATTGGCTTAGGTATTTTTCTTTTTGAAATTCTGTTGCGTACTCAGCAAAGGTTCTAAGAGGGCCAAAACTTCCTGACTGAATTACATCTGCACTTCTTGGACAGACTAATGCCACTTGTTCAATAGCAAGAACTGCATCCATTAATTTACCGCCTTGACCCCCATCTTTCTCATTGAGTGTTATTCCCATCAAACCATTTTTTGCAAATAATTTTGCTACAT
>QBXD01000025.1 GCA_003283875.1 SAR116 cluster bacterium AG-321-A13
AAATGTTAAATTTATCAAATTTTGTATTGAAAGATATTACAGGGGTATGCATTGCATCAGTAGTTCCTGAAACACTTTTAAACATAAAATCTTTAATAAAAAAATATTTCAATGTTAAGTCACTTGTCGTTGGAGAAAAAAACTTTGACATTGGAATCAAAGTTAATATTGACAATCCAAATGAAGCAGGTGCTGATCGTCTAGTAAATTCTTTTGCAGCAGCAAAACTAAATTTATCTCCAGCAATTATAATTGATTTAGGTACAGCTACAACGTTTGATTTAGTTGGTAAAGATGGTAGTTATAATGGAGGTGTTATTGCCCCAGGAGTAAATTTATCTTTGGAGGCTTTATATTTAGCTGCAGCAAGACTTCCTAGAATTTCTATAAAATCACTGACTAATATTAATGAAATTATAGGTAAAAACACTATAAATGCCATGGAGTCAGGTATATTCTGGGGTTATGTTTCAATGATTGATGGTTTAATACATAAAATTAAATCAATTGATCAATTTTCGGATTATAAAGTCATAGCTACAGGTGGATTAAGTCATTTGTTTAAAGATTCTATAGAGTCAATTGATCTTATTATTGACGATTTGACTTTAATTGGATTAGTAAATTTATTTCTAAAAAACAATCATACTTGAGTAATGAGAAAGTAATCAAATGCATTGGAAAAAATCTGATTTATTGTTTCTACCTGTTGGCGGATCTGAAGAAATAGGTATGAATGCAAATCTATACCATTATGAAGATAAATGGATTTTAATAGATTTAGGCATTTCATTTCCTGATGAAACTGATTTGGGCATAGATGTTTTATTACCAGATTTTGAATTCATTAAATCTTTAGGAGATGACTTTTTAGGTATTTTTTTAACTCATGGTCATGAAGATCATATCGGAGCAATACCTTATTTTGCAGATGATATTAATTGTCCTATTTGGGGTACATCATTTACTATGGCCTTATTAAAAAGAAAGCTGAAAGAAAATAATAAGAAAAAAAAATTAAAATTAAATACCATAACTATTAATGAACAATTAAAAATTGGCCCTTTTCAAATTAAGGCTATTCAAACCTCACACTCAATACCTGATCCAGTTTCATTATTAATTTCTACAAAAGAAGGTGACATCTTTCATTCAGGAGATTGGAAGTTAGAAAAATCATTTAATCTAAATGAAAAAACTAATATTGAAAACTTTCGTTCCATAGGTGCAAATGGAATATTAGCAATGGTTTGTGATTCAACGAATGCATTAGTTAATGGTAAAACTCCGTCTGAAAATATCGCATATGACGGGTTATTCGATACGATTAAAGATAGAAAAGGTACAGTTCTTGTTACTTGTTTTTCTTCAAATATAAGTAGAATTAAATCAATATTAGATATTGCACTGAAAACTGATAGAACAGTTTTGGTGGTAGGGAGAGCAATATTGAGAGCCATAGATGCTGCAAAAGAGGTTGGATTTTTAACAGATATTCCAGATTTTGTGCCTTTAAAAGATTTAAGCCTAATTCCAAGGTCAAATGTTCTTATAATTTCCACAGGTTCACAAGGAGAGCCAAATTCGGCATTATCTAGAATTTCCAAGGATACTGATAAATTTATAAAACTTATTAAAGGTGATACAATAATATTTTCTAGTAGAAAAATTCCAGGAAATGAAAATGCAATTTTAAAAGTTCAAAATAGATTTCTCGAGAGGGGTATAGAAATAATTACAGATGATGATAAAAATGTTCATGTGTCAGGACACCCGTCAAGAGATGAGTTAATAGAGATGTACTCATATATTAAACCTAAAATTTCTATCCCTGTTCATGGAACCAGAGAACATATTGAAGCACACGCAGATCTAGCGAGTAATTGTCAAGTGCCAATTATTATAAAACCAAAAAATGGTGAGATTATTAAATTAAATGCAAATACACCAAATGCAATATCTAAAATTGATTTTACTACACATGTATTTGACGCAGGCGAAATAATACCAATTAATAATGAAAGGTTTACAACTAGGAGACATTCTTTATGGAATGGATTTGTTACTATTTCTATCGTCATCAATAAAGATGGATACCTCGTTATTACTCCACAAATATCTCAAATAGGTGTGTCTGATAGTAGTATTGTTGAGAATGTTTTAATCGATTTATCTCTTAAAATAGAGGATTTTATAGAAAATATATCTTCTTTTAAAGAAATGTTAGATCAAGAACTTGTTAATCAAATTTCAAAATTAGTTAGAAGAGAATTCAAGTTAACTTTTTCTAAAAGACCGATAGTCAAAGTCCATGTTAATAGAGTTTAGAGATCGTTAAATGAGTACAGTATCATTTATTTTAGTTCATTTAATGATGTGGTTAATTGTTTTTTTTATGTCTCTTCCTTTTGGCGTCGAAGTTTCTAACAAACCTAAACAAGGAAACGCAATCTCAGCTCCAATAAAAACCCACCTCAAATTTAAATTTTTTCTGTCCTTTATAATTGCATTTATTCCTTCATTGTTTACTTATTGGATTGTAAGTGAAGGTTTGTTGAAATATTTTCTAACAAACATATAACTATATATAATTTATATTATTTATTTATTTTCAAATTGAAGTTTCTACTTTTCTAGGTTAAGTCTATGAGTATAAGTTTATAAGTTATTGGTATTAATTGTATGTTAAAAAAAATCTTTTTGGCCTCAGATCACGGTGGGTATAGACTGAAGGAATTAGTAAAAGATTTCTTAAATAAACAAAAACAACCAATAGAAGATTTAGGATGTTTTTCCATTGATGCAGTAGATTACCCAGATTATGCAAAACTTTTGTCAGATAAATTAAAAAATGATCTCAATTCACAAGGAATATTATTTTGTGGCACTGGTATAGGTATTTCTATGGCTGCGAATAGATACTCGCATATTAGAGCAGCACTATGTACAACTGCCGAAATGGCATCTAAAAGTAGAAAGCATAATAATGCTAATGTACTCGCTTTAGGTGGGAGAATTATAACGGATAGTTTGGCTACGGATATAGTCTATGAATTCTTAAATACTGATTTTGAGGCTGGAAGGCATAGTTTAAGAGTAAATAAGATTTAATAATTGTATAAATAAGATTAAGGAAATAATAAATGTTTTATAAAGATGGTTTTTTTTAATGATGATATAAATAGCTACGATCCAATTTTATCTAAATTTATAAATCAAGAACTTATTAGGCAGCAAAATCAAATTGAATTAATAGCTTCTGAAAATATTGTTTCTAAATCAGTTTTACAAGCACAAGGGTCAGTTCTAACTAATAAATATGCTGAGGGTTTGCCAGGTAAAAGATATTATGGTGGGTGTGAATTTGTTGACGAAGTAGAAAAGCTTGCAATCGATAGAGCAAAAAAACTTTTTAACGCTAATTTTGCAAACGTTCAACCTCACTCTGGTGCTCAAGCCAATCAGGCTGTTTTTCTCAGCATATTAAAACCAGGTGACACTATACTTGGTATGAGTTTAGATGCTGGTGGGCATCTGACACATGGAGCAAAACCAAATATTTCAGGTAAGTGGTTTAACGCAATTCAATATGGGGTTAGAAAAGAGGATGCTCTAATAAATTTTGATGAAATAGAAAAACTATCAATAGAACATAAGCCAAAATTGATTATAGCTGGTGGATCAGCATATTCTAGAATAATTGATTTTAAAAAATTCAGAAAAATTGCTAATACAGTTGATGCTTTTTTACTGGTAGACATGGCTCATTTTTCAGGTTTAGTTGCAGGTGGAGTTCATCCCAATCCTATTCATTTTGCAGATGTTGTTACTACAACAACTCATAAAACACTTCGATCTGGAAGAGGAGGGATGATTTTAACTAATCATGAAGAACTTTTTAAAAAAATAAATTCTGCTGTTTTTCCTGGCCTTCAAGGTGGTCCATTGATGCATGTGATAGCAGGTAAAGCTGCAGGCTTTGGTGAAGCTTTAACAGATGAATTCAGAACTTATGCTAAAAATATTGTTTTGAATGCTCAATGTCTCGCAAACACCTTAATTAATAGAGGTTATGATATAGTTTCAGGAGGAACAGATAATCATATAGTTTTACTAAGTTTGAAAGACAAAAATATAACTGGATCAAGTGCAGAAATTGCTCTAGAGAATGCTGGTTTAACTTGTAACAAAAATGGTATTCCTTTCGATCCTTTACCACCAACTATTACATCAGGAATTAGATTTGGAACAGCTGCTGCTACAACCAGAGGATTTAGAGTGGAAGAATTTGAATTAGTAGGAAATTTTATAGCAGATGTCTTAGATCATTTTATCAACAATAGTTCAAGTGAAAAGCAAGAGCAAATAACTTATAATAAAGTAAAGGAATTATGTAATAAATTTCCAATTTACTAATTTAGGGAGACTATTATGAGATGTCCTTTTTGTGGAAAAGATGATACACAAGTAAAAGATTCTCGGGCAAGTGAAGACGGAGCTACAATTAGAAGGCGCAGATTATGTACAAGTTGTGGCTCAAGGTTCACAACGTTTGAAAGAATTCAATTAAGAGATTTAATTGTAATTAAAAGAAATGGAAAAAAAATTCAATTTGAAAGAGATAAAATATTAAAATCTATGCTCATGGCTCTTAGAAAGCGTCAAACAAACGATGAGTCTATTGATCGTGCAGTTAATGGAATTGTTAGGCAATTAGAGTCCAGTGGTGACAATGAAATACATTCAAAGTTTATAGGTGAATTAGTAATGAACGCCTTAGCTGAAATTGATAATGTTGCTTATATAAGATATGCTTCTGTTTACAGAAATTTTAGAGAAGCAAGCGATTTTGGTAAATTTGTTGAAACAGAAATTAAAGATTAATTTATTAAGTTTATCAAATGTTATTTAATCATAATAAATGGATGAATTATGCAATTTTGCTTGCAAAAAGATCTAAAGGAATAACCGGAAAAAATCCTCCAGTAGGTTGTGTGATTGTCAAAAATGATATTTTATTATCCTCAGGAAGAACTTCAAGCTCTGGAAGACCTCACGCTGAAGAGAATGCAATCAATAGCGTAAAAGATAAAAATAATCTCTCTGGTTCAACCATGTATGTTACGTTAGAACCATGTGCTCATAAAAATTTAACTGGAATGTCATGTGCTAAACTAATAGCTAAATCTGGTATTTCAGAAATTTTTATTAGCTGTATTGACCCTGATCCGAGAACAGCAGGTAAAGGAATTACAATTTTAGAAAAAAATAAGATTAAAGTTTATCAAAATTATCTGCAAGGTGATTGTTTAGATATTTATGATGGCTTTTTTTCTAGAATATTAAATAAAAAGCCTTTCATATCAATGAAAATTGCTTGTTCATTAGACGGAAAAATTGCATTGAACAATAATCAATCTAAATGGATTACAAATGATTTAAGTAGAAATTACTCACATTTTATTAGATCTCAAAATGATGCGATAATGACTACGAGTTCAACTATTATTGCTGACAATCCAGAAATGAATTGTAGATTGGCTGGCTTACAAAATAGAAGTCCTACAAAAGTAATTTTAGATAGATATTTAAAAGTCACTCATGACTTTAAAATATATAATTCATTACCAAATACTGACATTTTGACTTATTCTTTTTTAGAAATTGCTAAAAATTTTCATAAAAATAAAAAAATAAAAAATATTAAAATTGAAAAGGGTCTAAGTAATGAAAAATATTTTAATACTATTTTTAATGATTTAGCTTTTAGAGGTATAAATAATTTATTAATTGAAGCCGGTTCAAAAATAAATACTATTTTATTATCTCTAGGTTTAATTGATAAACTTCTTATATTTCGTTCAGGTAAAATTATTGGAAATGATGGACTTCCAATGATTGATAATTTAAATATTCATTCAATGTATAGTGTTAAAAATTATAAATTATCGTATTTAAGAACTTTTGATGATGATGTGTTAGAAATTAGAAAATTTAATAAATGAGGATAAAATATGTTTACAGGCATTGTTAGCCGTGTTGGTAAAATTGAAAATATAAGCCACCCTAATGATTGGGAATTGTCTATCTCTATAATAAAATCTTCACAATCAGACAACCCTTTTGAACTTGACAAATTAATAATAGGTTCATCAATCGCATGCTCAGGTATCTGTTTAACGTTAAAAAAAATTGCTGATAATTTATTATTTTTTGATGTAAGCGATGAAACTGCATCTAAGACTAATTTCCTTCATTGGAAAGTTGGAACAATCATTAATTTAGAAAAATCACTAAAAGTTGGAGATGAATTAGGTGGTCATTTTGTTTATGGTCATGTTGATACCACTGGTAAAATTCAATCTATCGAAAAAATAAATGGATCTTATAAAATAACTTTTTTCATAAAAGATGAATTTATGAAATACTTCGCTTCAAAAGGTTCCGTTTCTATTGATGGAGTATCTTTAACAGTTAATGAAGTGTTATCTAAAACATTTACTGTAAATATTATTCCACATACATGGGCAAACACAAGTTTTTTAAACTTTAATGTAAATACGGTTGTTAATATTGAGATTGACATTTTGGCTAGATATTTAGAGAGAATTAATGGTAATAAATAAATATGTTAATATCTAAATATTTTAATTTTTTGTCTTGGAGTTGATATGGGTTTGTCTAAAATTGAAGAGGTTATAGAAGATGCTTCAAAGGGTAAAATTTTCATTCTTGTAGATGATGAAGATAGGGAAAACGAAGGAGATTTATGTGTATTAGGTGAACATGCATCTCCTGAAGCAATTAATTTTATGGCAAAATATGGCAGAGGACTTATCTGCTTATCTTTAACTCGAATTCAATCTGAAAAATTAGGTTTGTCTCTTATGGAACGAAGAAATGAAGGTAGGTTTGAAACTGCTTTCACAGTTTCTATTGAAGCAAGTGACGGTGTTACTACTGGTATTTCAGCTGGTGATAGATCTTTAACAATTAAAACAGCAATAAATTTAAATGTTTCTAAAAATGAAATAACAACACCTGGTCATGTTTTTCCTCTTATTGCAAAAGATGGTGGAACATTGATAAGAGCTGGTCATACTGAGGCTATAGTAGACATTGCTAAACTAGCAAATTCAAACCCTTCTGGAGTTATTTGCGAAATCATGAAAGATAATGGAGAGATGGCTAGATTGCCAGACCTTATAAAATTTTCCAAAAAACATAAAATTAAAATTGCATCTATCTCAGATCTTATTTCATATAGACGCAAGAATGAATTTTATATTAAAAGAGTTTCAGAATCTATATTAGAAAGTAAATTCGGAGGTGTGTGGAGAGTAGTTGTTTTCAAAAATATTATAGATAATTCTGAACACATTGCTTTAGTCAAGGGAGTGATTAATAAGAAAGACACTATTTTAGTAAGAGTCCATGCATTAGATTTATTATCAGATGTTCTCGGAGATCAGTCAAGTCATAGGACAGGTTCGGAACTATCTTCTGCAATGGAAACTATTTCAAATAACAAAAGTGGAATAATTATACTTATAAGAGATTTATCATCAGAGTCTTTATCCAAGAAATTTGCTAGAAATACAAATAATTCAACTAGAAAACTAAAAAGTATTAGAGATTATGGAGTTGGGGCACAAATTTTATTAGATCTAGGCGTTAAGAATATGACAATTTTATCTAATACTAAAGCTACTGCAATCGGTTTGGATGGTTTTGGTTTAAGTATCAAGAGTTGGAAACAAGTGGGTTAATAATATGTTTAAAAATAAAAAAGTTCTTTTAGTTTGTTCTCCATATTACAAGAAAATTACTCAAAATTTGTTAGATGGCGCTATAGAAGTACTTAAATCAAATTCTGTTGAATATAAAATCATTCATGTTCCTGGAGCGTTAGAAATAGCTCCTTCTATTAAAATTTATTCTGAAAAATTGTCACAAAATGATTTTTTTGACGGATTTATTGCAATAGGTTGTATAATAAGAGGAGAAACTTATCATTTTGAAATTGTTTCCAACGAGTCTGCTAGAGCCTTAACTGAATTATCAATTAGATTTTCTTTGCTAATAGGAAATGGGATTTTAACTGTTGAGAATAAAGATCAAGCTATTGAAAGATCAGATCCTACCAAACTTAATAAAGGAGCAGGTGCTGCTTTGGCATGTTTGTCTTTGATTAATCACAAAAATAATATCTCTTATGAGTAAATTAAAACTTAATATTAAAGATAATGTTAGGCATAATTCAATTTTAAAAAAAACTGCCTCAAGAATATGTTCAACCCAAGTTCTTTATGGTGCATCTTTTGTAGAAAGTGAGATTGATTTATTAATTAAATCTTATGTAGATAATTACTTACCAAGTTTTTTAATTGAATTAGGCATTAAAAAAATTGATATTGATTTATTTAACTCAATTACCACAGGTGTTTACAAAAATATGTCAAGTATTGATAATATAATTGCTAAGCATTTATCAGAAAAATGGAGTTTTAATAGATTAAGTGAAACTGAAAAATCTGTACTCAGGTTAGCCACTTATGAATTGTGTTATGATAAAAGATTTAAAAAAATTATTATTATTAATGAGTACATAAGTATTATTGAATCTTTTGGTGGAAATCCAAATTTTGCCAATGGTATTTTAGAGAATATATCTAAATAACTAATTTAAAACATATACCAAATGAACGAGTTTGATTACATAGAAAAATATTTTAAGCCTCTTACTAATGAAGTGGCTAGGAATTTAAGCGATGATGCAGCAGTTTTTAAACAAAGGTCTAAATATGATCTTGTAGTAAGTACTGACACTTTAGCCGAAGGAATACATTTTTTTGGAAATGAAAATCCAAAAGATATTGCAAAAAAAAGTTTAAGAGTAAATTTATCTGATATGGCTGCTATGGGTGCAAAGCCAATTTTCTATAATTTGTCTATAAGTATTCCCAAAAATAAAGTGAAATATTTTTTACCAAAATTTGCTAAGGGACTTGATGAAGATCAGGAACTATTTGGTTTAAAGTTAATTGGAGGTGATTTAACATCGTCATTACAAAATATAAATATAACTATAACTATATTTGGTGAAACATTGAATAAGAAATCAATTTCAAGAGGTGGAGCAAAATTAGGAGATTTATTATTTGTTTCAGGTGTTTTGGGGCTTTCAAAAATTGGCCTTGATAATTTTAAAACAAAGTTAAAAGGCTTTTCTGTAGCTAAAAACAAGTATTTATTTCCAGAACCTCGAGTTGATCTCGGTCTTTCTTTAAATAAAATAGCAAACTCAATGATTGATATATCGGATGGTCTAGTTCAGGATGCGTCACATTTAGCTAAAAATTCAAACTTATCAATTGTACTTGATGCTGAAAAGATACCTTTGCCTCTTTCTATTAATCTAAAAAAAGATATTCTTTTGAATGCTGCTTTATATGGCGGAGATGATTATGAATTATTATTTTCTTGTAAACCCACTTATGAAAATTCTTTAAAAAAAGTATCATTAGAGCAAAATATAAAATTAACACGTATAGGTTTTTTTCAAAAGTTTAAAAAAGAGCATATTTTATTCCAAAATCAACATCAATTTTATCAAAATAAATCATATTCACATTTTTAATTTTTAATGTTATTTTTTCTCATATTGTTCAAAAGTTCTTTCCAAATAAACACATTGTCCTTATAGTGATCACTTTCCTTATCCGAGATTGAAATATTTAAAGAATCTTTTTCGGTGTACTTTTTAAAATTTTCTACAATATTTTTATCATTTAGGCTGATTTCATAAATTAATAATTTTTTTGTCTCAACTTTATCTAATAATTTATAACTCGTTTTATGTGATACATAATATATAACTTTTTCATTGAATACACCCTCAAAAACAGGAGGTCCATATTTCTTAATTAAGTCGTTTTTAGAGGTTTTCCCAATTTCAATTATAATTTTTTTAAATTTACTCTCAGTCATACCATTATTTTTAATCGTAGGGGAACACGTTGTTAAAATAACAGAAAAAATGAAAATTAAAATAATTTTATAGTACATAAATGTTCCAAGTTAGAAATTTTTGTTATATAAATATCCCCAAATTTAATAATAGCAATATGTAAATGTTTTTCAATTCTTACACAAGTTCTCAATTACAAAAAAGAGATTTAATTGATAGTTTTTATTTTAAAATTGTTAATGTATCAAGAAATAGAGCTTTCTATGATGATCTTTTAGTACCTGACACAATTGACGGCAGATTTGATTTGTTAGTTTTGTTTTCAATTTTTTTGACATATTATCTCTCTAGATGTGGATCCAAAGGACGAGAATTATCACAAAATTTGTTTGACAAGATTTTTTTGGATTTAGACTTGAGCTTAAGAGAGTTAGGTGCAGGAGATGCGGGTGTTAATATTAAAATAAAGCAGATGATTAATTTATACATGGGACGGCAACAAGCTTATTGTCATTGTTTAAATAATAAAGATTTTAAAAAATTAAAAAAACATATTATCAAAAATGTTTATAGAAATGTTCTTGATTTTGGTGATTCTCCAAATATGTTAGTTAAATATTGTGAAAATATTATTGCAGAGTTTGATAGTAAAGAAGAACAATATTTTTTATTAAATGAATTTAAGTTTCCTAAATATGAGTAATATTTTTTAAGGTATTATAATACTTATTACTTTGCTTTGGTTATGTGCTATTGATAATGTGTTATTTCTATATCTTAAATTTTAGTTAACTTTTTTTGGAGTTATTTTTGACAAAATCTATTCGCTTATCTTTGGATGCTATGGGTGGTGACAATGCTCCTCACATTATAGTCGACGGAGCAGCTCAAACAAAAATAAGACATCCTTATGTAAAATTTTCTTTTTTTGGAAATAAAATAAAATTATTACCATTAATAAATTCTTCAGAAGTTCTTAAAGAATCTGAAATTGTTCATACTGACGAATTTGTTGATGCAAACGAAAAACCGAGTATTGCAGTGCGAAAAGGTAGAAATTCTTCTATGGGAATGGCTATTCAATCTGTTAAATCAGGTAATGCTGATGCTATAGTTTCTGCAGGAAATACAGGTGCATTGATGGCAATGGCAAAATTATTTCTTAGGCCAATTGAAGGTATAAATAGGCCAGCAATTGCAGCTTATTTTCCAACAATAACAGGTGAAAGTTGCATGCTAGATTTAGGCGCAAATATAGATTGTGATGCTAAAAATTTAGTCCAATTTGCTTTTATGGGACAGGCTTTTGCAAATATTGTAATGGGAGTTGATAATCCTTCAATATCACTTCTAAATATCGGTGAAGAGGAACAAAAAGGTCTTGATTATATAAAAGAAGCCTCGCAAATTTTGTCTGACTTAAAAAGTCAAATTAATTATGCGGGTTTTATTGAAGGTGATAAAATAGCTCAAGGTATTTCAGATGTAATTATTGCTGACGGCTTCAGTGGTAATGTATCTTTAAAAACAGCTGAAGGAACGGCTTTATTAGTTACATCTTATTTAAAAAAAGCATTATCTAGCTCTTTGAGTTCTAAAATAGGATATTTATTCGCTAAAAAAGCTATCAATAATTTTAGATTACAAATGGATCCTCGAAAATATAATGGAGCTGTTTTTTTAGGTTTAAATGCTGTAGCTGTAAAAAGTCATGGTGGAACAGATGCTTTTGGTTTTGCTAATGCCATTTGCGTTGCAGTAGATATGGTAAAATATAATTTCATTCATGATTTAAAAAATAAAATTAGTAAAATTAACCTAAGCTTGTAAATTTAAATATTAATGGAGAAATTATTATTTCTAGCACAATATTATTGACGGGAGTTGGTTCCTACTTACCAAAAAATAAATATTCAAATGAAGATCTCACTAAATTTATAGATACTTCTGACGAATGGATAACGAAACGATCAGGCATAAAGTTTCGACATTTTGTTTCCGAAAATGAAACAACTTCAGATATGGCTGTAAATGCTGCGTTAAATGCCATAATAAATGCTCAAATCAAAAAAGAAGTAATTGATTTAATTATTGTTGCAACAACTACACCCGATAATACTTTCCCATCTACAGCTACTCTTGTTCAAAAAAAATTAGGAATAAATTCAGTTTCTTTTGACGTGCAAGCTGTATGTGCTGGTTTTGTTTTTGCGCTATCTGTAGCTAAATCTATGATGAAAGATAATCATTACAGCAATTGTTTAGTTATTGGGGCTGATTCAATGTCAAAACTTTTAAATTGGAATGATCGTACAACTTCAGTATTATTTGGTGATGGTGCTGGAGCTGTTATACTGCAAAAATTTGAAAATATTGATAAAAAATTAAATGATTGGGGAATTTTATCAAATGTAATTCATTCAGATGGTAACTTATATGATTTATTAAAAACTAACGGAGGTGTTTCTAACAATCAAATTTCTGGTTTTATAGAAATGTCTGGTAAAGAAATTTTTAAACACGCTATTGATAAATTATCTTTATCTTTAGAGGAAGCTTTATTACTTTCAAATAAAGTAATCAACCAAATTGATTGGTTGGTACCACATCAAGCTAATCAAAGGATTATATTAGCAGTAGCTGAAAAATTGAAAATGAATTCAAAAAAAATAATTTCAACTGTTAAATATCACGGCAACACTTCTGCAGCCTCAATACCTTTAGCATTAGATAATGCAATATCTGAGAAAAAAATTACAAATGGTAATCTTTTAGGATTTCAAGCAATTGGGGGGGGATTGAGTTGGGGAGCTTCAATAATTCGAATTGGAAAGCCAAAAAATTAAAAAAAAACTTTTATATTATTTAAATTATATTATGATCATTTAATGAAAAAAACCTGGACCAGAAATGACATTATTGAAGCTATTAGTGACAGTGTGGGTCTGTCACTATCGGAATCATCTATTATTATTGAAGAAATTTTTGAGTTAATATTAAGTGGATTAGAAAATGGTGAAGACGTTAAAATTTCATCTTTTGGAACTTTTTCAGTAAGACATAAAAAAATAAGAATTGGTAGAAATCCTAAAACTGGAGTTGAAGCGCCAATTAAAGCAAGAAATGTTGTCACTTTTAATTCTTCAAATATTTTAAAATCTAAATTTAAATAAATTAAAGCTTAAATCTTATGTTTGAAGAAGATAACTTTTATACAATCTCTAAAACTGCAAATCTTGTTGGTGTCCAAACACATGTATTAAGATTTTGGGAAAAAAAATTTTTATTTATAAAACCTAGAAAAAGTCCAACTGGAAGAAGATATTATTCTTCTTCAGATATTAAGTATTTATTGATGATTAAGAAATTGTTATATGAAGAGGGTTTTACAATTAAAGGAGCAATCAACCTTATCAACAATAAAAACAAAAAAAAAAATAGTCCTTTGTATGACAGAGCAAATCAAAGTATTTCAGCAATTAAGTCCCTTCTAAATGAGGGCACATCTATATTAAAAAAAAATTTAGATTAATTATTTATTTCTTGCTCATTTAAAAATTTATTTATCTCAGTGTAATTTCTCTTTAATTTATGTTTTAAAGCTAAATTTTGAAAATAAAAATTTGAAAAATCATTAAAAAAACTGCGTGACAATGTTTTATGCAAATTATTATAAATTTCTTTATTAAAATTGTATTTTTTTGTCATTGTTTTTAATACTTTAACTGCAAAAATATAATTTTGAGATCGTAAAAAATTAATTTCTTTATTTTCGATATTAAAAATTTTATTAACTAAAAAGGCGTCGTTAATTTTATTTATAGATTTGCTTGTTCTTTCGATAATAACTTTTGATGATAAATTATTCTTTGTAAGAACGGATTCTTTTGCTTTCTCTTTAGATTTCACGACTAATTCTTTATTTAACCAGTCATTATAAACATTAGTTTTAACCTTAACAAAAGGTGGAAATTCTTCTGAGTTTTCACTAATAACTTCAATTAAATTGTATGTGTCTTTATTAGAATTAAAAATTTCAGTTAATTCAGCTACATCAGTTTTCCAAATTTTATCTAAAAAAACTTTATTCATACCAAGAAATTTTTTTTCGGTTAAATAAGAATAAATTACTCCATCTTTAGAAATCATTTTTATATTTTTTACAGGGACAGTTTTTTTGTTAAATAATTCAGATTTAGAGATTTCGTCTAAGTTGTTGCCTTCTGCTATCAAATCTTCAATTTCATCTAATTTTTCAAAAAGTATTTCAACAGATAATTCTTTCACCAATTTTTTTTCAACATCTTTAATGGCATCTTCATATTTTACTTCTTTTTCTTTAGCTATATTAACGATCTTATATATAGTTAAACCAAATTTCGTTTTCATAGGTCCTAAAACTTCATTTAAATTAGCCTTGAAAATTTTATCTGCGATATCCCCTGGTAGCTCTGATTTTTCAAGAAAGCCAATATTGGTGTCATTTTCTGATAAATCAAAATATTTTTTTGCAAGATCATTAAAATCATTGCCTTTATAAATCAAATTTATAAATTGTGTTGCTTTTTCTTGATCTTGTGTAGTTATTTGTAGAATCTCTCTTTTTTCTTGAACAAGATAGTTAGACTTTTCAATTTCATATTTATCATTAATTTGTTTTTGATTTACAACGACTTGATCTTCAAAAATCGAAGGATCAATTTCTAACAATTTAATATTTCTTGTAAGTGGTATTTTATAATTTGCTTCATTAGCATTATAAAATCTTTCTA
>QBXD01000026.1 GCA_003283875.1 SAR116 cluster bacterium AG-321-A13
TTTTTTTCAAGACACACTGCCTTTAAGTTCAGAAAGTGGATTCATATTGCCTTCTCTAAAATTATTAAAAAATGTTACTGAGGATATTAAACCTCCTAGTGAGGAAGCTTTGGATTTAAATGCAAAAGTTCTTGAAGGTGTTTTGTCAGATTTTTCAATAAATGGAAATATTGATTCAGTAAGATATGGCCCTGTGGTTACACGGTATGATTTACAACCCGCACCTGGCTTAAGAAGTCAAAGAGTTATATCTTTAGCAGATGATATTGCGAGGTCAATGTCAGTAGAAGCTGTAAGGGTAGCTATGGTATTGGGTCAAAACGTTATTGGAATAGAATTGCCTAATAAAGTGCGAGAGACAGTAATATTAAGAAATATTTTGGAACATCAAGAATTTCAAAGTTCAAGTTTCAATTTACCAGTGTGCTTAGGAAAAAATATCGCAGGGTATCCCGTGGTAGTTGACTTAGCTAAAATGCCACACCTATTAGTTGCAGGAACTACTGGATCTGGTAAATCCGTTGGTATAAACGCAATGATTTTATCACTTTTATTCAAACATACACCAGAAACGTGTAGATTAATAATGATTGATCCTAAAATGTTGGAATTATCTGTTTACGATGGTATCCCTCATTTACTAACACCAGTAGTAACTGAACCAAAAAAAGCAATTGTTGCATTGAAATGGGCTGTCAGAGAAATGGAAACTAGATATATGTCAATGAGTAAACTAGGTGTAAGAAATATTGACAGTTATAATGAAAGACTGATTGAAGCAAGAAAAAAAGGAGAGATACTCTCAAAAAATATTCAGGTTGGCTTTGATCCTGACACTGGTCAGCCAATTTTTGAAGATCAACAAATAAGTCTAACACCGTTACCTTTTATCGTAGTTGTCATAGACGAAGTGGCAGATTTAATGTTAGTAGCTGGAAAAGATATTGAAGCAGCTGTTCAAAGGTTGGCTCAAATGGCAAGAGCAGCTGGTATTCACGTTGTAATGGCTACCCAAAGACCATCTGTAGATGTTATCACCGGAACAATTAAAGCTAATTTTCCAACAAGAATATCTTTTCAAGTAACAAGTAAAATTGATAGTAGAACCATACTAGGTGAACAAGGTGCCGAACAACTTCTTGGACGAGGAGATATGCTATATATGGCAGGTGGTGGTAAAGTTACTAGAGTGCATGGTCCATTTGTTGAAGATAGTGAAGTTGAAAAAGTTACTAAATTTCTTTCTGATCAATCAGTTCCAGATTATGATGAAAGTATTACAGAAGAGCCAGAAAATTTAAATGATGAAAACTTTAACAATCTAACATCCAATAATAAATATGAAGATGAATTATATGATCAAGCAGTAGCTCTAATTGCAAGAGAAAGAAGAGCAAGCACATCTTTTATTCAAAGACACTTCAAAATAGGTTATAATAGAGCTGCTACTATAATTGAAAAAATGGAAGAAAATAATGTTGTGTCAAAACCGGGTAGAGCAGGGAAAAGAGAAGTTTTAATTGAGAATAATTAACGAAAACAATGAAAATTATTTCAATTTTTTTTTGGTATCTTTGTGGGTTTTTATTTTATTATTTTCTAATGTCAAAAAATTAAAAGCCTCCGACCAAGTTAATGAATCGCAAATAAAAGTAGAAAAATTTTTTAAGTCATTAAACAGTATGCAAGCAAACTTCATACAAGTAGGACCATCTGGTGAAGTAAGCAATGGAAAAATATATTTAGACTTACCAGGAAAATTGCGAATTGACTATGAAAAACCTAATGATATCCTTATAACAAGTAAGGGGTTTTGGTTAACAATTCAAAATAGAAATTCAAAAACTACAAATAACATACCCCTCGATAGCTCACCATTTTCCATTTTAATTAAAAAAAAGTTAGATTTTGATAGTGAATATTTAACTACTGATTTGAAGAATAAATCAGGAATAATTTCTTTAAAAATTACAAGAAGTGAAAATAATAATGCCGAGGGATTAACATTAGAATTTTCAGAAAACCCATTTAATTTGAAAAAATGGATTATAGAAGATACCTTTGGGGAATCAACCACAGTCCTAATTCAAAAAGCAATATATAATGAAAGTTTATCGCACTTATTATTTTTTCCAGATGATTTTCCAGAACCAAATAATTCTGATTAAGACAAATACAAAAATAAAAGCATGATTGAGCTTAAATATAAAGAATATAATTATAATGATAGAAAAATTAGTTTATTGATTAATTGAAATAAATTTTTATTGAGTCTATTGAAATGGTAACTATGAGTTCATTTAAAATTTATTATCATATTAATTAGGATTTTTTATATAAATGAGAATTGCAACTTGGAATATAAATTCTGTAAGACTAAGATTGGAACAGGTCCTAAGATTAATAAAGGATCAAAATATCAATATCATATGTCTGCAAGAAACAAAAACTCAAGACGAATACTTTCCTTATGATTCGTTTAAAAAAATTGGTATGAATTACCAATATCATAGAGGCGAAAAATCATACAATGGTGTAGCAATTTTATCCAATTTCAAACTTGAAGATGAAAACTTTATAAATTGGTGCGGGAAAAATGATACTAGACATATTTCAGTAAAATTAAATAAAAATATTGAACTTCACAATTTTTATATTCCAGCAGGAGGTGAAGAACCTGATATTTTAAAAAATCCAAAATTTGATCATAAAATTTCTTTTTTAAACGAAATGAAACAATATTTTTTAAAAGACAAAACAACAAATAAAATTTTAGTCGGAGACTTAAACATAGCACCTTTAGAACATGATGTATGGTCACATAAACAGTTGTTAAATGTCGTTTCCCACACACCAATTGAAACAGAGACTTTATTAGCTATTATTAAAAGTGGTGAATGGGCGGATGTAATGAGAGAGATTGTACCATCTAGTGAAAAATTATATTCTTGGTGGTCTTACAGAAACAGGAACTGGGAGGTTTCAAATAGAGGAAGAAGATTAGATCATTTTTGGGTTTCTAAAAAATTATTTTCACAAGTTAAATCAGGTGTTATCTATAAAGATACCAGAGCATGGGAAAGACCCTCTGATCATGTTCCAATTATTGTAGACATTGATATTTGAAGGAAAATTTATTTGAAAATACCATTTATTAAAATGCATGGGTTAGGCAATGACTTTATTATTTTTGATAACATCAAAGACTTAAATATTCATGAAAGTAAATTTATAAAAAAAATTAGTAACAGACGAATTGGTATTGGCTGTGATCAAGTTTTAATGATTAGAGATACTGTGAAGTCAAACACTTATAAAGTTACTATGTACAATTCTGACGGTTCAGAAACTGGAGCATGTGGAAATGGTACAAGATGTGTTGCAGATTATTTAATGAAAAGAGATAATTTGAACTCTCTTACTATTGAAAGTATTAATGGTAATTTGCTATGTACTAGGGATGATAATGTTGTAACTGTAAATATGGGTAAACCTAAATTTGATTGGAAGGATATCCCATTAGCTAACAAACAAAATACTCAAAAGGTTTTGTTGGATGAGTTTGAAGCTTTCTGTTTATCTATGGGTAATCCGCATGCTGTTATTTTTATGCAAAACTTAGATGAACTTGAAAGTTTAAATCTAAATGCAGTTGGTCCTCGTCTTGAAAAAAATGTAAATTTTCCTGAATTTGCAAATATAGAGTTTGTATGCGTTTTAGAGGATAATACAATAAGAATGCGTGTATGGGAAAGAGGCGTAGGTGTCACTAAAGCTTGTGGCTCAGGAGCATGTGCTACACTAGTTGCAGCTTTTAAAAAAAATAAAAGTTCTAAATCAAATAAAATTATCCTAGATGGTGGAAGCTTGTCTGTTGAGTGGTTAAATAATGGAACCGTAACACTCTCTGGTAAAACAGAAAAAGTTTACGAAGGAATAATAGGTGCTTAATTGGCAATAACATTTAGAAATAAGAATTCATTACCTGAGATTAAAACATTTGGTTGTAGATTAAATATCTGGGAAAGTCAGGTTATCAGTGATCATGTTAGTAAGCATGGGCATTGTGATTTAATAATCTTTAATACCTGTGCGGTTACCAGTGAAGCGGAGCGTCAAGCAAGACAGGCAATAAGGTCGGCAAAAAATAAAAGACCCGATGCAAAAATATTAGTAACTGGTTGTGCGGCTCAAATTAATCCAGAAAAATGGAGTTCCATGTCTGAAGTTAACTTTGTTATTGGTAATAAAGAAAAACTTGACGATAAATTTTGGGCTAGTTTTAATACAGATGTAAATCTTGAAAATAATAATAAAGTTTTTGTTCAAAACATTATGCAAGTAAAGAAAACATCGGAACATCTTGTAGAATCATTTAATAAACACACTCGAGGCTTCGTCCAAGTTCAGAACGGTTGTGACCACAGGTGTACGTTTTGTGTTATTCCATTTGGAAGAGGTCCAAGCAGATCAGTTTCAACGCAAAATGTGATAAATTCTATAAATTCGCTTATAGATAATGGCATAAAAGAAGTCGTTCTTACAGGAGTAGATCTAACTTCATGGGGCAACGATATCTTTGGTAAGCCCAGTTTAGGTTTATTGGTAAAAAAAATACTGAAAAACATACCTGATCTTCCTAGACTTAGACTTTCTTCTCTTGATCCTGCTGAAGTTGATTTTGAATTAATGGATGCTTTTGAGAAAGAAAAAAGATTAATGCCTCACATACATTTATCTATTCAACATGGTGATGACTTAATTCTTAAAAGAATGAAAAGAAGACATTTATATAGAGACGTTATCAATTTTGTAAATGAAGCTAGAAGGAGGCGCAGTGATATTGTGTTTGGTGGTGACTTTATAGCTGGTTTTCCAACCGAAGACATACACGCTCATAATAAAAGTATAGAGCTTATAAAAGAAGCAAACATTACTTATGTCCATGTTTTTCCTTATTCAAAAAGAGATAAAACTGCAGCCTCAAAAATGCCTGAAGTGTTAAGTAGTGACATCAAGAAAAGAGCAAAAGATTTGAGAAATTTAGCAGAAAATCAACGTGAAACCTTTCTGCAAAATCAAATCGGTACTGTACAAAACGTTCTAATTGAAAAAAATTCGGTTGGTTATTCTTCAAATTTTTCTAAGGTTAAGTTGAACGATGATGTAAAGGCTAGTTCAATTATATCAACAAAAATAGTAGATATTAATTCTGAAGGTTTGGTTGGTAATGTTTTCAATTGAATCATGAGTGAAGTTTTATGGCATTAAATTGGTTTAAAAAATTAAAAACAGGATTAAGTAAATCTGCATCAAAGGTAGAAGGTGCTATAGCTTCAATAACTGGAAAAAAAACTATCGATCAGGAAACAATAGATAACATAGAAGATGAATTGATTTTAGCTGATCTAGGAATTGAAGTTGCAGCTAGAATAACCAAAAAAATTAAAAATCAAAAATTTGAATTAAATAAAAATAAAGAAATAGAAAAATTAGATATTGCAAAAACATTAGCGTCTGAAATTGAACAAATTTTATTGCCATCTGAAAAAAATCTTTTTGAAAATGTGTCTTCTAAACCACACGTAATATTTTTAGCTGGTGTAAATGGCTCTGGGAAGACAACTACTGCTGGTAAAATAGCCGAACAATTTAGAGTTCAAAATAAAACAGTAGTATTGGCAGCATCAGACACATTTAGAGCTGCAGCTGTTGAGCAATTAAAAACATGGGGCAAAAGAGTAGGTGCACAAGTTGTTTCTGGTGTAGATGGAGGAGACTCAGCTGCAGTTGCTTTTAAAGCCCTGCAATTAGCAAAAAATAAAGGTTTAGATATTGTCATAATAGATACAGCTGGAAGGTTACAAAATAAAAAAGACCTAATGGAAGAACTTACTAAAACATGCAGAGTTCTTAGTAAATTAGATGAAAATGCCCCTCATCAAAAAGTTGTTGTTTTAGATGGAACTGTTGGACAAAACGCACATTCCCAACTGAAAAGGTTTGATGAAGCAATAGGCTTAACAGGAATGATAATAACTAAACTAGATGGTAGTGCCAAAGGCGGAGTTGTTGTTTCATTAGCTGAAAGTTATAAAATTCCAATACATGCTGTTGGCATTGGAGAAGGGTTAGATGATCTTCAAACTTTTAAAGCCACTTCTTTTTCTAGAGCATTAGCTGGCCTAGATGAAATATAGAGATTACTTTAACTTGACTTAAATACTAAATTTCTGTAAGTGATCTTTATATTTATTTATAAAATAATAAGCGCGCGTCCTTGAGTTTCAAGCACGGGCGCAATTGTGGTTTAAATATAAGATCTGGTATTAATATGTTTGAAAACCTAACAGATAAACTTGGAAATGTTTTTAAAGGGCTTACCAAAAGGGGTGCTCTCTCTGAAGGTGATGTTGACACAGCCTTAAAAGAAGTTCGTTCAGCTCTATTAGAGGCTGATGTTGCTTTATCAGTGGTTAAAGATTTCATTGAAAAGGTCAGAATTAGAGCAGTAGGCGAAGAGGTATTAAGATCTGTCACTCCTGGTCAACAAGTTATAAAGATAGTAAATGACGTATTAATTGAAGTTCTTGGATCAAATGAATCAGAACTTCTAATAGATCATGCTCCACCAGCAATTATTTTATTAGTTGGCCTTCAAGGTTCAGGTAAAACAACAACAGCAGGTAAGTTAGCATTACATTTGAAATCTAAAAAAAGAAAGAAAGTAATGCTTGCTTCTCTTGACATTTATAGACCAGCAGCAAGAGAACAACTTAGAATTCTAGGTGAGCAAGCTGAGGTTTTAGTGCTACCTGAGATAGACGGAGAAAGTCCAGAAAAAATAGCTAAAAGGGCAATGGCGGCTTCAAAAATTCAAGCAATAGATGTTTTGATTCTTGATACTGCTGGAAGGACGACTTTGGATACAGCAATGATGTCAGAGGCTCAAGAAGTTTTTAAACTATCAAATCCATCGGAAACTTTATTGGTTGCTGATGCAATGACGGGTCAGGATGCTGTTCAAACTGCAAAAGCATTTTCAGAATTGATTAAGATATCAGGTGTTGTGTTAACTCGTTCTGATGGTGATGCAAGAGGTGGTGCAGCGTTATCTATGAGGTCGGTTACGGGTTGTCCCATAAAATTTGTTGGTGTTTCTGAAAAATTAGACGGATTAGAGCCATTTTATCCAGACAGAGCAGCTGGTAGGATTTTAGACATGGGCGATGTCATTTCATTAGTTGAGAAAGCAGCCGAAACTATTGCCGAAGAAGATGCTGCCCACATGATGAAAAGAATGTCTCAAGGTAGTTTTGATATGAACGATATGTTAAAGCAAATTGGACAACTTAAAAAAATGGGTGGTTTAGGCGGTGTTATGTCAATGCTACCTGGCATAGGTAAACTGCAAAAACAAATGGCAGCAAATAATTTCAACGATAAAGCTATTTCAAAACAAGAAGCTATTATTTACTCAATGACTAAGAAGGAAAGAATTAATGTCGCTCTTTTAAATGCTTCACGTAGAAAGAGAATTGCCTTTGGATCAGGGACGGCTGTTTCTGATGTAAATAGACTTGTAAAACAGCAACAAGATATGGCCCGTATGATGAAAAAAATGGGTAAAATGGGTGGTCTAGGTGGTTTAAAAAATATGATGTCTTCCTTAGGGGGTGGAAGCTCGAGTGCAGAACAAGTTTCAGAGAGTCAATCACCAGTTATGGATGCAAATAAGATGGCTGAATTACAAAAAATGATGGGTGGAAATATGCCTAATTTAGGAAACATGGCGAATAGGTTTGGTGGTGCTGGTTTACCTGGTTTAGGCGGAAAACCATCAAAGAAAAGACGATAAACTTAATTAATTTTATATAAGGAAAAAAAATGGCGTTAAAAATTAGATTGTCTAGAGGTGGAGCTAAAAAAAGACCTTTTTACAAAATTGTAGTTGCCGAGGCTTTATCTCCACGAGATGGAAAGTTTATTGAAAGATTAGGTTCTTACAATCCAATGGTGGCTAAAGATCATGCAGAAAGACTGGTATTGGATTTAGAAAGAGTAAAATACTGGATATCAAAAGGAGCTCAGCCTACTCTGAGGGTTGCTAAAATGTTGTCCTCAGATGGTTTGGTAAAAGCACCAGTAATTAGAGACCAGCCTATCAAAAGTGCTCCAGGAAAGAAAAGAAAAGAAAGAGAGGCAGAGGCTGCTGAAAAATTAGCTTCAGCAGCAGAAGCACCAGCTGAAGAGGCACCAGCAGCAGAAGCACCAGCTGAAGAGGATAAAAAAGAATAAATAAATTTTGTCTAATAAAAATTTCTTAGAAATAGGGCTCTTTGTAGGAGTTAAAGGTATTAAAGGAGAAGTGAAGCTAAAAAGTTACACCGAAGTCCCTGAAAATCTTTTTTCTTATAAGGAGTTTTATTTAAACAATTCTAGTAAACCGATAAATTTAACATTTATTAGAAAAGTTAAACAAAATCTTATTTGTAAAATTGAAAATATTACCACACGAAATGATGCAGAAAAATTAAGAGGTTTAAAATTACTTATTAAGAGAGATCAATTATCAACGCTTGCAGATGACGAGTTCTATCAAGTAGATTTATTAGGTTTTCAAGTTTATAACTTAAATCGAGATAGTTTAGGTGAAATTATTACGTTCAACGATTTTGGTGGTGGTTTGTTAATAGAGGTAAAAAAAAATGATAAAAAATTTTATTTGCCTATGAGTTCAGATTTTTTGGAAGATATTAATTATGTGGAACGAGAGGTTGTATTAAACTTAGATCTTAATTTTATAAAAGACTAACAAGAGGAGTTTTTTGTGTGGAATGCAACTGTTCTAACATTGTTTCCAGAAATGTTTCCTGGAACCTTAGGTTTTTCTTTGGCAGGTAAGGCTCTGGAAAATGGTTTATGGAACCTTAATAAAATCAATATTAGGGACTTTGCAAACAATAAAAATGGTAAAGTTGATGATGTTCCATTTGGTGGTGGGCCAGGAATGGTAATAAATGCTGACGTTCTTGACAAAGCTTTGTCATCAGCCTCCGCAGAAGAAGGACCCAGAATATATCTGTCACCAAGAGGAATAAAATTCGACCAGGCATTTGCAAAAGATTTGTCTAAAGAACAAGGTGCCATATTTATTTGTGGTAGGTATGAAGGAGTAGATGAAAGATTTTTAATATATAATAATGTCATTGAAGTAAGTGTAGGTGACTTCATTTTGTCTGGTGGCGAAATAGGTGCTCAATTGATGATTGATGCTACAGTTAGACTTCTTCCAAATGTGATTGGAAATTCCATAGGGTTAGTTGAGGAAAGTTTTGAAAATAATTTGTTAGAGTATCCATTATATACTTACCCTAGAGTTTGGAATGAGCTTGAAGTTCCAGAGGTTTTGCTTTCGGGGGATCACAAAAGAATAAAAAAGTGGAAAACTGAAATGTCAGAAAAATTAACTAAATCTAAGAGGCCAGACCTTTGGACTAAATATATAAAATCTTAACTAGAAAAAAAATTATTAATTTGCTATGAAGATGTTTCACGAAAGGGTAATAAAATGAATGTTATTGATAAAATTGAAAAAGATCAGATGGACAAAATTGCTTCAGAAAGATCTATCCCAGAATTTGGTGCAGGTGATACTATAAAAGTTGACGTCAAAATTGTAGAAGGTGATAAGGAGAGAATACAAGCCTTTGAGGGATTATGCATTGCTCGAAGTGGTGGAGGATTGAACGAAAGCTTTACAGTTAGGAAAATCTCATATGGCGAGGGTGTTGAAAGAATATTTCCAATTTTCTCACCGAAGATTGCAGCAATCACAGTCCTTAAAAGAGGAAAAGTTAGAAGAGCTAAACTATACTACCTAAGAGATAGAAGAGGTAAATCAGCACGTATTGTAGAGAAAATTCAAGTTAATAAAAAGGATAATAGTCCAAAGGTTGAAAAGTCCGAAATCAAAGAAACTTCAGACGAAAAAACTTCATAAATCGCTAACTAGAAACTTTTTTCACTTACTCAACGTCTTTAAATTGATTTCCAACTTTATGGAGATAAAACATGAAACCTAAAACACTTTTTGATAAGATTTGGGATCACCATCTTATTGATACCCAACAAGATGGTGCGTCATTAATATATATAGATAGGCATTTAGTTCACGAGGTAACTAGTCCTCAAGCTTTCGAAGGATTAAGATTATCTGGAAGGACTGTTAACTCACCAAAAAGAACACTTGCAGTCGCTGATCATAATGTACCTACAACTGACAGAGCTGGTGGAATAGATGAAGAAGAATCACGAATTCAAGTTGAAGCATTAGACAAAAATGTTGAAGATTTTGGCATTCCTTATTTTAATATGATGGACAAAAGACAGGGTATAGTTCACGTTATAGGACCTGAGCAAGGTTTTACTCAGCCAGGAATGACAATAGTTTGTGGAGATAGCCATACTGCTACGCATGGGGCCTTTGGTGCTCTTGCTTTTGGAATTGGAACATCAGAGGTTGAACACGTTTTAGCTACACAAACCTTAATACAAAAGCCAGCTAAGAATATGCTTATTAATTTAGAAGGTGAGCTTCAAACTGGCGTTTCTCCTAAAGACTTAGTTCTTGCTATTATTGGTGAAATTGGAACAGCTGGTGGAACAGGTCACGTCATAGAATATTCGGGAGAGGCTATAAAAAAACTCTCTATGGAGGGTAGAATGACAGTATGCAATATGTCAATAGAGGCGGGTGCCAGAGCTGGTATGATAGCACCCGACCAAGTTACTTTTGATTATTTAAAAGATAAGCCGATGTCACCTAAAGACAATGATTGGGATCTTGCAATTCAATGGTGGAAGTCATTGCCTTCAGACGAGGGTGCTTTTTATGATAAAAGAATAACTATTGATGCTACTAAAATTAAACCTACTGTAACTTGGGGGACAAGCCCTGAAGATGTTGTATCTATTGATGGTTTCATTCCAGATCCAAGTAAAATTCAAGACGACGATGCTCGACTAAAAGTTGAAAGATCGCTTGAGTATATGGGTTTGAAAGGTGGCCAAAAGATCTCGGATGTTGAAATTAACACTGTATTTATTGGTTCTTGTACTAATTCTAGGATAGAGGACTTGAGATCAGCAGCTAGAATTATTGAAGGTAAAAAAGTGAAACAAGGTATAAGAGCTATGGTTGTTCCTGGTTCAGGATTAGTTAAAGCTCAAGCTGAAGAAGAAGGTCTTAACTTAATGTTTACAGAAGCAGGTTTTGAATGGAGAGAGCCTGGTTGTTCAATGTGTTTGGCGATGAATGAAGATAAATTACAGCCTGGAGAAAGATGCGCTAGTACTTCAAATAGAAATTTTGAAGGTAGACAAGGAAAAGGTGGAAGAACTCATTTGGTAAGTCCGCAGATAGCCGCTGCTTCTGCAATAACTGGAAAATTAACAGACTGTGATTCATTAATCTAATTATTTAAGAGGATATGTCATGGAAAAATTTACTAATCTTAAAGGTATAGCTGCTCCTTTTAACTTTATAAATGTTGATACTGACAAAATAATACCTAAACAATTCTTAAAAACTATTAAGAGAACAGGTTTGGGTAAACATTTATTCGATGAGATGAGATTTAATGACGATGGGACCGAAAAGAAAGACTTTGTATTAAACGAAGAACCTTATAGATCTAGCAATATTATTGTTGCGGGCGATAACTTTGGATGTGGCTCAAGCAGAGAGCATGCGCCTTGGGCGTTATCTGATTTTGGTATAAAATGTATTATATCAACTTCGTTTGCAGATATTTTTTATAACAATTCCTTCAAAAACGGTCTTCTACCTATTAAAGTAACCCCCGAACAAAGAGAAGCTCTAATGGCTGATGCTAAAGATAAAGAATGCCCTGAACTAGAAATAGATTTACCATCACAAGAAATCAGGAGGCCAAACGGATCTGTGATAAAATTTGATATAGATCCATTTAGAAAAAAATGTCTTCTCGAAGGTTTAGATGATATTGGTTTAACCATGCAAAAATCGAGTGAAATTCAACACTTTGAAACAAAAATGTCTTCTGAAAGACCATGGTTGTAATAAAAATAAAAGCTAGGAAATGTAATGTCGTCAAATAGAACATTAATGGTGCTACCTGGAGACGGAGTTGGTCCAGAGGTAGTAAATGAAACATTAAGAGTGGTCGATTGGTTCGCTAAAAACAAAAATATTAGTTTTAATATCAAAGAAGGTTTAGTTGGTGGAGCTTCTTTTGATGAATTTGGAACACCTCTTTCGGATGAAACTTTGGCAGATACTATGGATGCAGATGCTGTTTTATTCGGAGCTGTTGGAGGACCAAAATATGATGGTGTAGAATTTGAAAAAAGACCAGAGAACGGTCTCTTAAGATTAAGAAAAGAAATGGATTTGTTTGCCAATCTTAGACCAGCAATGGTTTTTCCAGCATTAGTCGATGCCTCTTCACTTAAGCCTGAAATAATTTCTGGTTTAGATATATTAATATTGAGAGAATTGACAGGTGGTATTTATTTTGCTGAGCCACGTGGAATTGATGAAATTAATCCAGAGCTAAAAAAAGGATATGATACTAACTTATATACCACCCCTGAAATTGAAAGAATTGGAAGGGTAGCTTTTGACATGGCAAAGGCAAGAAATGGAAAAGTTACCTCCGTTGAAAAGGCTAATGTTATGATGTCAGGTGTTTTGTGGCGAGAAGTAATGATAAACCTTCATAAAAAAGAAGGTGCCGGTATTGATATAAATCATATGTATGCAGATAATTGTGCAATGCAATTAGTAAGAGACCCTAATCAATTTGACGTTATAGTAACTGATAACTTATTTGGAGATATTTTGTCTGATTGCGCAGCTATGTTAACTGGTTCACTTGGCATGCTCCCATCTGCAAGTTTAGGTTCAGTTGATAAAAATACTGGAAAGAGATATGCCATGTATGAGCCAGTTCATGGATCAGCTCCTGACATAGCAGGTAAAGGATTGGCTAACCCTTTAGCTGAATTACTAAGTTTATCAATGTTATTTAGATATTCCTTTGATATGAAAGAAGAAGCGGACTTAATCGACAAAGCTGTCTCAAAAGCTCTAGACGCAGGACCAAGGACGCCAGATATAATGGTCAAAGGAAGAGAAAAAGTAGGAACTACAGGAATGATGGACTTAGTTATACATAAATTAGAGGAATTAACTAATTAAATGGCTTATAATGTTGCTGTAGTTGGTGCAACTGGCGCCGTAGGAAGAGAAATGCTTCAAACTTTGTTTGAAAGAAAATTTCCAGTAAAAAATATTTATGCTTTAGCCTCTAAATCATCCATTGGAAAAGAAGTCTCTTATGGAGATGACAAAGTTTTAAAAGTTAAGTCTGTTGATGATTTTAATTTTGAAAATGTGGATATAGCTCTTTTTTCAGCAGGTTCCAATATTGCTAAAAAATTTGGTCCAGTTGCAGGAAACAAAGGTTGCATAGTAATTGATAATTCTTCTTGCTTCAGAATGGATGATGAGGTTCCCTTAATAGTTCCTGAGGTTAATCCCGAGGCTATTAATAATTATAATAAAAAAAATATCATAGCTAATCCTAACTGTTCTACTATTCAGCTAGTTGTAGCGTTAAAGCCAATTCATAAAAAATTTGAAATATCAAGAGTAGTTGTTTCGACCTATCAGGCTGTTTCTGGTGCTGGAAAACCAGCTATGGATGAATTATTTAATCAGACAAAAGGTGTATTTGTGCATGATCAGGCAACACCTGAACAATTCACAAAAAAAATAGCTTTCAACGTTATACCACATATTGATATTTTTATGGATGATGGATTTACAAAAGAAGAATGGAAAATGAATGTTGAAACAAAAAAAATACTAGACCCTAATATTAATTTAGTTGCACATTGTGTTAGAGTTCCTGTCTTTATAGGTCATAGCGAAGCCGTTTTCGTTGAATGTAAAAAAGATATTGATGAAAGACAAGTAAGAAACTTATTACGGGATGCTAATGGGATTACAGTTGTTGACCATAGAGCTGATGAGGGTTATGTGACACCTGTAGAAGTTGCTGGTGAGGACGATGTTTATATAAGTCGTATAAGAAAAGATCCGTCAGTTAAAAATGGAATAGCTTTTTGGTGCGTGGGAGATAATTTAAGAAAAGGTGCAGCGTTAAACACAGTTCAGATTGCTGAGTTATTGGCCAGTAAAAATCTTAAGGGAATTTCACTTTAATGTTTTGTTTAATTAATTTTTTGCCGGAATAAATGGAATACGTATGGATTGTAGCAGCAATTTTTGCTGCAGGTTGTCAAACTGCCCGATCAGCTTTCCAGAAAAATATGATATCTAAACTTGGCGATTACGGTGCTGCTTATATAAGATTTTGTTATGCGCTTCCGTTTACTTCTTTTGTATGGTTTGTCTGGATTAACATTCCTGGCAATTCAATCCCTATTTTATCAAACTATTCTATCATGCTTTGTTTTTTAGGATCTATTTTTCAGGTCCTTTTT
>QBXD01000027.1 GCA_003283875.1 SAR116 cluster bacterium AG-321-A13
TAAAGTTGAGCCAGCCAATAATCTGGCTTCCATTACATGGCCAAAATAAGGTGAAGTAACAAATTTAGGTTGTTTGTAATTCTTTAAATTTAATTTATTTTCTGCAAAAACATTAATTGCTTCGTTTCTTATAACAATCTTTACCCTTTTTTTATTTAACTTATTTGAACATCTAAAAGTACCTAAAACAGTATTTACAGATCCATCCTCGACTATTCCTTCAAAAACATTAATTTCTCCAAAAAACTCTGCAATGAAAGCAGATTTAGGACGCAAATACAAATCTATCGGACTTCCAAACTGTTCAATAGAACCATTATTTAAAATACCAATTTTATCTGACATAAACATCGCTTCTTCTGGGTCATGAGTTACAAGTAAGGCAGAAATATTGTGCTCTCTTAGTATGTGTAACATTTGGTCCCTAATTTTCTCTTTTAACCTTGAATCAAGGTTTGAATAAGGTTCGTCTAAAAAAATAATTTTTGGGTCACTCGCCATTGCTCTAACCAGAGCTACTTGCTGTTGTTGCCCTCCTGACAATTCATGTGGGTATTTTTCTGACAAACTTGAAATATTAATTTCTTTCATCAAGCTTTGTATTTTATTTTTTTGTTTTTCTATTTCGATTGATTTCATACCAAAAAAAATATTTTGTAATATTGTCAAATGTGGGAATAGAGCGCAGTCTTGAAAAACATAACCAACATCTCTTTTTTCTGAATTAAGATGAATATTGGGAGATGATACTATTTCATTATTTAATTTAATCTCACCATTCTGAAGTTTTTCAATACCACTAGCTAATTTAAGTAAGGTGGTTTTACCACAACCGGATGGACCTAATAAAGAAACCACTTCACCTGATTCAAGCTTCATCGAGAAATCATTCAAAATTTTTTGTTTATTATATGAATGAGATATATTTAAAAATTCTAACAAAAAAATCCTAATATTAAAAAAAAGTTAAATAAGTATTTAATCTATTGTTTGATCGCTAAAAATTATTTTATTTTTATCAAGAAGCCCAGAACTTTTTAAATCTTCAATTCCAGGAAGTTCATTGATTTCTTTTAAACCAAAATGATCTAAAAAATTATTGGATGTTTTCCAAGTTAAAGGGTTACCAGGCGTTGCTCTTCTCTGGCCAGGTTTTATCCAACCTAATTCTAGTAACAGATCTATTGTACCTCTACTAAGAGAAACACCTCTTATATTTTCAATTTCTGATCGAGTGATTGGTTGATGATAAGCAATAATTGCTAGGGTTTCAGTTGCTGCTCTAGATAAAGGTTTAGGAACTATTCTTTCTATGTTCAAATATTCTGAGACTTCGGAGGACGTCCTAAAGGCATAAGAGTTACTTATTGTGTATAAATTTACCCCACTAGACATATATTTTTTTTCTAAAGCAATTAAAATTTTATCAAGTTGTTTATTGTCAGTAATTGTTTTTTGTAATTCTGAGTATGAAACAGGTTCAGCTGAAGAAAAAATCAAAGCCTCAACAATTTTTAAGTTTAAACCAAAATCAATATTTTTATAATCTTTATTTAAATTTTTCATAAATTCACCAAGCCATGTGTCAAATATTGTTAAGATATATATTTCATTTGTTTTTAAAACTTATTAAAATTTTGTCATTAAAATTATCCTGTCTTAAGGATATATCACCCTCTTTTACAAGTTCCAAAGATGCTACAAAATGTGAAGCTAAAGCAGATTTTAACTCAAGCTTATCTTTTATATTTTTTGGAATAAATTCTAGTAGATTTATCCAACCATTAGATGTTTTAACAAAACTTTTTAGTCTATTTATAGCATCTTCAACAGAATAAAATTTTGTTTCAGCAATGGTTATTGATTTATTATTATCTTGAGTAACAATTTTTCCATAAGTTTTGATTAAATCATATAAACTTAACTCATAATGTACTTTATTATTGTTATTAAAAAACTCTGGATCACCTCTTTTAAAAAAATGAGTTCCTAATTGATGTTTTTCAAAAAGAAGTTTTGATACTTTTTGAATACCTTCTAACCTCTTTATTTGGAATTCTAATAACTCCGACATTTCTTCAGCAGTATACGAGTTTTCAATTTTATCATCAGGTAATAATAGTTTTGATTTTAAAAAAGCAAGCCAAGCTCCCATTACCAAGTACTCAGCGGCAATATCAATATCCTTTTTAATAGCATGGTCTAAGAATTCTAAATATTGTTCTGCTAATTTAAGTATTGATAATTTAGTTAAATCAATTTTATGATCTCTAGCTAAACTCAAAAGTAAATCAATAGGTCCCTGAAATCCATCTAAGCTCAAGCTTAAAACTTCTATTTTAGGATTAATTAACTCTGACATATTTCGCTCATTTATTTACTTGTAAAATACAAACAATATTTTGTTTTTTAAACTTGTCACATAAATTAAGACCATTAACTTTAGTTAAAGGAGAAGTCCAAACTCTATGAAAAACTACTTTGTCATTGTTAGTATACGAATAAATTTCTAACTTGTTATTGGACAATAAATTAACATGTTTTTTATTCATGCTATTTTTAGCAAGCTGTGCCTTATCTAAATTTCTAAATGAACCAAATTGCACTCTATACAATCCGAGTTCTTTTTTTGATTTTTCTTTAATTTTGCTAGAGCTTTGAACTTTTATCTGATTGTCTGGAATAATATTATTTTTAGATGTTTTTATTTTTGCTGTTTTTTTTACAACCTTTTCTTCATTAATATCTAAAGGCAAAAGTTCAGGTTCAGCAGGAATCGATCTTAGTTTCTCATCAAAAATTAAAGCTTTTTTATTGTTCAATATTTCTATATCAAGATTAGATACTTTTTTCCCCCCAACATCTTTAGGGATTGTAAAGATATCTCTATTATCAGGACCTAAAACTATCAATTCTTTCTCATTTTTTTCTTCGAAAATTATTTTTAACGCAAACAAACCTAATGAAGAAAACACTCCTGTACTTAAAAATAAAACTATGGAAATTTTTAAGTATTTTTTCATCATTTTACATTTCAAAAATTGGTTTTATTTTAAGAATACTTAACCCTTTTCTAATTGTTAAAGCAACTGCTTTAACTAATAACAATCTTGCATTCGTTAATTTAATATTTTTTTCAACTATAAATTTAACGTTGAAATTATCTTTACCTTTATTCCATAAAGAATGAAACATACTAGAAAGCTCTATTAAATAATAACAAATCCTGTGAGGTTCATGGTTTTTAGCAGCCAACTCTAATGTTCTAGGCCATTGAGAAATAAATTTAATCAATTGAATTTCATCTTTTCCACTTAATAGGTCTGTGTTTTCAATATGAAGATTTTCTTCAAATATTTTTGCTGATTTAAAAATAGAATTGCAACGAGCATGCGCATATTGAACGTAAAAAACTGGATTTTCTTTTGACTTTTCCATAACCTTTTTAAAATCAAAGTCTAAAGATTGATCATTTCTTCTAGTTAACATTATAAATCTGATTACGTCTTTTCCAACTGCATCGATTATATCAGAAAGGGTCACAAAATTTCCTGCTCTTTTACTCATTTTAATGGGCTTACCATTTTCCATAAGGTTTACCAGCGCACATACTTTCGTATCTACGGAAATTGAACCATTCGAAAGAGCGTTAACTGCTGCATTAATTCTTGATATGTATCCTGTGTGATCGGCACCTAGGACATTTATTAAATCTCCATTTGTTCTATTAATTTTATCTAGATGATAAGCCATGTCAGTTGCAAAATAAGTCCAGCTACCATCTGACTTCTTTAAGGCCCTATCAGAGTCATCACCATAAACAGTAGATTTAAAAAGAAATTGTTCTCGCCTTTCCCATTTTGTTGGATCTACTCCCTTTGGAGGATCAAGAGACCCATAATAAGTCAGATTTTTTTCCTCGAGTATAGTTAGTATATCCGTCAATAAATTTCCTGAAATGATATTATGTTCGCTAGTGAACACATCCATTTCGATGCCTAACTTATTAAGATCTTCTTTAATCATTTTCATTATGACTTCTAAAGAAACTTCTCTTACTAAATTAAAAATATCGTCTTTTGAATTTTGTTTTAAGTTTTTTCCATATTTTTTTAAAAGTGCTTTTCCAACATCCTGTAGATACTCGCCTGGATAAAGACCTTCTGGAATTTCATTTATATTTTTACCATTACATTCATCATATCTTAGCAAGGAAGACTCAACTAATTTTTCTATCTGACTTCCCGCATCATTTATATAATACTCTCTTATAACTTTATACCCAACTTCATTTAAAAGAGATGCAAGCGCATCCCCAAAAACAGCTCCTCTCGCGTGACCAGCATGTAAGGGACCGGTTGGATTAGCAGAGATATATTCTAAATTAATTCTTTTACCCTTTCCAAGATCCTGTTTATCCCAATTTTCAGGATCTAAAAGTATTTTCTTTATGCAATCTGACCAAGTTTTTTGCTTTAATGTGATATTAATAAAACCTGGTCCAGCGATATCAACAAGTGCTACGTTTGGTAGTTTTGAAATGTATGGTTTAAGTTTATTAGCAATTTCATTTGGATTTAACTTTAAATTTTTACTCAAAAGCATTGCTAAATTAGTAGACATATCTCCATTAATACTATTTTTTGGAGGTTCTAATGTAATCTTTTTAAGTATTTCAGTATTCTCAAAGTTATAATTAGATTCTAATTTGAACTTATCAAGTGATTCAATAATATGATTAAAATAAATTTTATAAATGTTCATATACTTCAATTTTCCTAGTCAAAATATTTTTGGTATTCTTTTTTTAAATAACCATCTGTCATACCTGCAATATAATCTGTAATTACTCTTGATTTTCTAGCCTCCGAGAGTACTCCTTTTAATTTTTTCCATTGTTCTGGTAGCAAATTTGTATCTTTATGGAATAGATAAAATAATTTTTCTATCATTAAACAATTATTTTGTAATTTATTTATTAAAATATTGTTGTTATACATATTTTTAAATAAAAAATTTCTGATTTCTTCCATATTATTATTAGCAGTAGGACTAAGTTTGATTATTTTATTTTCAAAACACCGAATTTGGTTAACATTTTCAAAATTATTAACATTTATGACAGCTAATGAGTTCGAAACTACATCATTTATAAAATAACTTATCAAATGCCTTATAAATTGATGAATTAAAATATCAATTTTAATATTAATAAATTCTTTTTTTAACTTATGTAGAATTTCATCAATAATTTTAATTTTACGAAGATCATTTATTGTAAATAGGCCCTCACGAAGACCATCGTCAAAGTCATGAGTTAAGTAAGCAATATCATCTGAAATATTTGCCACCTGCCCTTCCAGAGAGGGATAAGTATTTAAATCTAATGGAAATATTTTATTAATTTGGTCAATAGTGTATGGTATTTCTCTATTATCTAGGAATGGTCCATTATGTTTGATCAATCCTTCTAATGTTTCAAATGTAAGATTTAAGCCATTAAAATTAGGATATTTTTTTTCTAGTAATGTTACAACTCTTATTGATTGTTCATTATGATTAAAACCGCCACATTTTATCATTAGTTTTTTCAGGACATCTTCACCTCTATGACCAAGAGGAGGATGTCCTAAGTCATGAGCTAATGCAATAGTCTCAGTCAAGTCTTCGTTAATTTTAAGGGCTTTTGCAATTGACCTTGCAATTTGGGAAACTTCAATTGTGTGAGTAAGACGAGTTCTATAATGATCTCCATCTTGATATACAAAAACTTGTGTTTTATCCTTTAACCGCCTAAAAGCCTCGGAATGAATTATTCTGTCTCTGTCTCGTTGAAATTCTGAGCGTCCAAGTATAAGAGGTTCATCAGTATACATTCTCCCCCTACTTTCAGAACTATAACAAGCAAAGGAACTTAGATATCGATTGTCGTCATTATTTTTCAATAATATTTCCAATAATTAATTCATTTATATATAATTATATGATATTTATACTTTAACATTTGTATTTGCTCTTTCAATTAGTAAATTTTGCAAGGTTTTTATAATGAATGAAGTTAGTGAAATCAGTAAACAAGAATTTAAATTATCTAAAGAAGCTATAAATAGAATTAAGTTTTTATTGAAAAATGAAAAGGGCTCTTACTTTAGAATTTCTGTGCTAGGTGGTGGATGTTCTGGTTTCCAATATGATTTTTCCTTTGTTAGTTCACCAAATAGCGACGATTTAGTTTTTAAAGAAAGTGGAATTAAATATTTAGTTGATAAAATATCAATGGATTTTCTTAATGGCAGTACTTTAGAATATATATCTGAATTAGCTGGCGCCTATTTTAGAATTGAAAACCCTAACGCAACGGCTAACTGTGGTTGCGGCACCAGTTTTTCAATATGATTTTATTAAAAAAATAAATGTCATTAAAAATAGCAAGTTTTAATGTTAATTCAATTAAAATGCGTTTACCGAATGTAATCAATTGGATAGATCAAAGTGAAATTGATATCATTTTAATGCAAGAAACAAAGACTATTGATGAAAACTTTCCTTTTAAAGATTTTAATGAAATAGGATTCGACGTAATAGCATCTGGACAAAAATCTTACAATGGCGTTGCAATTGCAAGTAAATTTAAGATCAATGAAATAAATCGTATACTACCTTTTTATAATCAAGATATAATTGAAGACGATCAAGCAAGATTTTTACATGTTAAAATTGAAAGTATAAACATAATTTGTTTATATTTACCGAACGGTAATCCGGCTCCTGGCCCTAAATATGATTATAAAATCAACTGGATGAAGCGTCTTATAAAATACACAGAAGAAATCTATGATAAAAATGAACCTCTAATTTTAGGAGGAGACTTTAACGTCATTCAAGAAGATAATGACTGTTATGATATTTCAAAGTGGCAAGATGATGCTCTATATCTTAAAGAAACAAGAAGATGCATGAAAGAGTTAGTAAATATAGGTTTAATTGATTCATTTAGGTTAAAATATCCAAATTTAAAAGAGTATAGTTTTTGGGATTATCAGGCTGGGGCATGGCAGAAAGATAATGGTATAAGAATTGATTTTTTTCTCATTTCTCCAGAAATAGTAGATACTTTAATTGATGTTGGCATAGATAAGAGACCTAGGGGACAGGAAAAACCTAGTGACCATACTCCAATTTGGATTGAAATAGAAAATTTTTAAATTAATTTTTATGAATATTTTTTGGGATGAAATCTGACTTTTTGATCTCACGTGGTTCAGGTATCCAAACTTTTCTGTCGGGATGCATTCCTGCCCCATATATAGCTGAAACGGCTGAGCTTCTCATTCTATTTAATAGTCTAGTATCAGCAATCCCCACAGCAGGGTGTAATCCATTGTTATCATCTACAATTTTTTTCCAGTCATTTTTTCTTTCCCTCAAAATATTTTCATCTAATAATTGAGTGCAAGTTAGAGTGTTTTTATTAAGATCAACAATAATTTCATCTTTATCTTTAATTAGACCAATAGGCCCCCCAACAGCAGCTTCGGGACCCACATGACCAATCACAAGACCAACAGATCCTCCAGAAAAGCGACCATCAGTCATTAAGCCCACAATAATATCCCTCTCTCTGCATAATGCAGTTATTCTAGAAGTTGAATCCAACATTTCTGGCATTCCAGGACCACCTACAGGCCCTTCATATCTAACTATTATCATATCTTTATTCATAAATTTTTCTGGTTCATTTTCCAGAGCATCAAGTAGTTTTTGTTCTCCATCAAATATTCTAGCTTTTCCTATAAATATATTATTTTCTAGACCTCCTTCAACGCCAGCTAACTTTAAAATTGAGCTGTATTCAGGAGATAGATTACCACCAAGAAGTCTAAGGCCACCTGTTTCTTTAAAAGGTTTTTTTACAGGATATATAACATTACCATCAGGACTTTTAGGGTCTAGCCTAGTAATTTGCTCATTTAATGTTTCGCCAGTGCATGTAAGTGTATTTCCATTTAACAAACCTGAATCTAGTAAATCTTTTACAAAAACTTGAACACCACCCTTAGCATCTATATCGACCATTGAATATTTACCGAAAGGTCTGGCATCAACTAAAACAGGAACAACATTTTTTGATAAATGATTAAATTCTTCGAAACTCATAATATCTTCATTAAAGTTACTATAACCTGCAGCACGAGCTAATTCTGGTGCATGTAGCATTACATTAGTTGAACCACCAATAGACATGGCGACAATAATAGCATTTCGTATAGAATCTCTTGTAACTATATCTCTAGGTTTAATATCATTCTTGATCATATAATCTAAATAAGTAATTAATTTATTTGGAAAATCTTCTAACCTTCTTTGATCTTCGGAAGCAGGTGAAACCATATCTAAGGGTTGCATGCCAACGACACCAATAAAAGTCTGCATGGTATTATATGTAAAAATACCTCCACAACTTCCATGACCTGGGCATGCTTCACATGCTATTCTTTTTTTTAAAACTTCATCATCACTTCCAGCAAGTTGATAGGCTGTAATTAAATCAATAGGTTCTTTAGTTACTGAATCAACTCCAGGTCTAATCGATCCATCAGACATAATTATTGCTGGCCTGTTATGTTCTAAAATAGCAGATAAAGTTCCAACAGGAGGCTTATCACAAGCAACAACGGCAATGGTTCCTTCAAGTCCTGACGCGCTGAGGTGTTCACATAATGTATCATTAGTAACCTCTCGCCCAATTAAGGAATAACGCATTTCTTTTGTACCATTTCTTATGCCGTCTGATGTCGCTACAGTATATTCAGGTTGAACTAAACGCATAAAAATATCACCTGGTTTTTGTCCTATTCTTAATCTTAAACACTCATGTATTGTCCTAACTTTTTCTTCTACACCAAAATAACATTGTGAATCACCTTTATTACCAACAACTCCAATTGAAGGTTCATGAATTAAATCTAAGTCAGTATTTAAATTCCTAGCAACTCCAAATGTTTGAGAGTTTCTTCCAGGATTTTTATCAATTAAAACTGTTTTAGAATTTTTCATCTTTTCCTCCAATTTGCTATCTTATATATTTAATAAGGCTTTTTCTATTTCAAATTTTCTTTGAGTGTAAATGCTTTGTTTAGTTTTAACTTCATTTATAACATTCGAAGGTGCTTTTTCTATAAACATTGGATTATTTAATCGTTTATTTATGATATCAATTTCAAGATTTATATTTGCAAGCTCTTTGTTTAACCTATTTTTCTCTTCATTAACATCAATTAAACCTTCAAGTGGAAGCATTAAAGTAATATTTTCAACAGTAGTCACAATAAATTTATCATTCAAAGCTTTATCAGAAGAAAATTTTATATCATTTAACCTTGCCAAATTAATTATTAGTTTTTTATTTTCAATAATAATTTTCTTTTTTTCTGGATCTACATTTTTAAGTATAATGGAAGGTCTAGACTTTGAAGGAATGTTTTTTTCAACTCTTAATGATCTTATTGCTGAAATTAATTGAATTGATAAATCTATGCCATTTTCTAATGTGTCTTTACTTTTGATAGTTTTGGGCCATGGCGATAAAATCGCTAATTCAGATGATTTAAAAAGATTTTCGAAAATTTCTTCAGTTACATACGGCATTATTGGATGTAACATTAACAAAACATTTTTCATTATATTTATAGAGACATTTTTAGTTTCATTAAGCGTGTCTAAATCATTAGTATTGATTAAAATAGGTTTAATAAACTCAATATACCAGTCACAATAATCCTTCCAAATAAATTGATATAAAGCATCCGCTGCGTCATTAAACTTATAGTTTTTAATAGAGGTTTTAACTCTTGAATTTAACTCATTATAAAGGTTAATTATCCATCTGTTTACTTCAAGGTTAATAGTAGGTAAATCTTTTTCTAATTCAGTAATACAATTGTTGAATTCTAGAAATTTACATCCATTCCAAATTTTAGTACTAAAATTTCTATAACCGGCAATCCTTTCCTCTGATAATTTAATATCCCTACCCTGAGCTGCCATTGCTGTTAAAGTAAATCTTAAAGAGTCCGCCCCATACTTTTCAGATAGGTCTAAGGGATCTAAAACATTACCTTTTGACTTTGACATTTTTTGACCTTTATCGTCTCTCACTAGTGCGTGAATATAAACTTCTTTAAAAGGAACTTCTTTATCCATAAAATGAATTCCCATCATCATCATTCTTGCCACCCAAAAGAAAATGATATCAAATCCAGTTACCAAGACATCTGTTGGATAATATTTTTTTAGGTCTACTGTATTTTCGGGCCATCCAAGGGTAGAAAAAGGCCATAAAGCTGAAGAAAACCAAGTATCTAAAACATCTTCGTCTTGATTAAGAGTTACTTTTTTTCCATAATGTAATCCAGCAGCTATTTCTGCTTCTTGTTTATTTGTTTCGACAAATATTTTTTTGTCTGGTCCAAACCACGCAGGTATTCTATGGCCCCACCATAGTTGTCTAGAAACACACCAAGGTTGGATATTATTCATCCACTCAAAATATGTCTTATCCCAATTTTTAGGGACAAACTGAGTGTTACCATTTTTTACGGCTTTTATGGCAGGAACAGCTAGTTTTTTTGCATCTACATACCACTGATCCATAAGCCAAGGTTCAACTATTACGTTAGATCTATCACCGTGAGGAACTGTATGTGTAATATTTTCCTCTTTAACAAACAAATTTAATGATTTCATATGCTCTATTATCTTTTTTCGGGCTTTAAATCTATCTAACCCAATATATATTTCTGGACCATTTTCATTAATAGAAGCGTCTGAATTAAAAATATTTATCATTTCTAATTTGTGTCGCTTTCCTACCTCAAAATCATTAAAATCGTGCGCAGGCGTGATCTTTACAGCTCCAGAACCTTTTTCAGGATCTGAATAGTTATCAAAAATTATAGGAATGGGTCTATTCATAATGGGTAAAATAACATTCTTACCCTTTAAATGTTTATATCTGTCATCTTCTGGGTTTACAGCAACAGCTGTGTCGCCCAACATAGTTTCTGGTCTGGTAGTAGCTATAGTTAAAAATTCATCACTATCTTCAACAGGATATTTGAAATACCAGAACTTACCTTGCATATCTTTTTGTTCTACTTCAAGGTCAGAAATTGCTGTAAATAGTTTTGGATCCCAGTTAACAAGACGTTTGTCTCTGTATATTAAACCTTCTTTATATAATTTTACAAAAACAAGATTAACTGCTTTGGATAATCCATCATCCATTGTAAAACGTTCTTTTTCCCAATCAGGAGATGCCCCAAGTGCTCTCAACTGGTTTGTTATCTCCCCTCCTGATTTTTCCTTCCATTCCCATACTTTTTCAACAAACTTCTCTCTACCTAAACTATGACGAGTAAGATTTAATTTGGCCAACTCTCTTTCAACAACCATTTGAGTAGCTATTCCTGCATGGTCAGTACCAGGTTGCCATAAAACATCAAACCCTTGCATTCTATGAAATCTTATTAAAATATCTTGAATGGTAAAAGTTAGTGCATGACCAATGTGTAATGAGCCAGTTACGTTAGGAGGTGGCATCATTATAACATAAGGTTTTTTAGTTGAAGAGCTATTAGATGAAAAAGCTCTACTATCCAACCATATTTTATACCATTTATTCTCTATAGATTTAGAATTAAACCTTTTATCCATCATATTTTGAATTTATCCATGATTTTGAATTAGTTAAAAGCCTTAGGGTCCAATATTTTAAAATTTAAACTATTTTCTTTCAAATCGTGATTAACTTTATAATCACGATTAATATCCCTTATTGACAAGTTACCTAATATAGATTTTATGTGAAACTGGCTATAAATTTCGTCAGCTTTACTCTTAATAACATTTGTAGATGCGTTTAAATACTCAACTTCTGCATCTAAAACATCTAAGACAGTTCTAATACCAAACTGGGCTTCTTTTTTAATTCCATTTAAAGCTAATAAGGAAGATATTTTTTCACTTCTTGAGGCAGAAGTTTTAGCTAAAGTACTTTTATAATTTTGATAAGAAGAAATCGCATTTAATTCTACTTGTCTATTTTTTTCTGATAAATCAAAGGAAGTAGCAATGAATAATTTATCAAGCCGCCTTATATTATCTTTTGTAGACTCATTATAAAATAAAGGTGTACTAAAAGTGAAGTTTGCACCATAGCTCTGATAGTCACTAGCTGATGTGTTAACTGATGACTGACTATCTTTCCCAAAAAATTCCATTTTAAGTGAAGGTCGGTTATTTGATTTTTTTAAATCAACATTTTTTTTTGCTATATCTTTTTCTAGTTTTGCAACTAAAATTATAGGATTATTTTCTAATGATACTTCAACTGCCTTATTAACTGTTTGGGGTATTTTGAAATTTAATTTAGGAAGTTTTAGATCACTAGGTACATTCTTTAACTTAGTTATACTTTTTAACTTAGATGTATAATTATTAAGATTACCCTCAGCCAAAATTAACTCATAGTTTGCTTTTGCGTATTTTGATTGAGCTTCTGCTAAAACGGTTGGGGTAACAGTACCTGCTTCAAGTTTAAGTTTTGTAGCTTCAACGTTTTCTTCAAATCTTTTTAAACTTCTTTTTCTTAATCTTACAACAGATTGATTTGAGTATACGTCCAAATAAGCTTTTATAGCTTCTAAAATTATCTTTTGCTTAACTTTAATTAAGTTGGCTCTCTGTAACTTTAAATTATCTTCAGCTATTGAATACTTTTCAAATGCTTCCCCACCATCAAATATATTTTTGCTTATAGAAATCGTTGAAGTAGTCGTGTCATCTTCACCAAAAAACCCATTAGAGTTACTATCTTTGTTTGTTGAATTAAAAACTGTAGAAAAAGAATTCTTCCAATCCTTTGAAGAATTGGCTTCTCCAAGTGAATGTTTTGCCGCTGCTAATCTATAATTTTGAGCTTTTAATTCAAGACTATTTTTTAAGGCTAGATGTATAGAGTGTTCAAATATAAAATCAGAACCCTTGACTTTGGATACACTAAAACATACAAAGAAAATCAGTAAAATACTGAGAAAATTTGTTCTTCTAGAAAAGATAAACATTGAGACCTCAAAAATAGTTCATCATAAATTAAATAATATTAAATAACATTTAATAAATAATTGAAAAGTAAATTCTTATTCAAGATATAAAACATATTATTAAATGTATTAAGTATTAAAAAATATATATCTATGACATTTTTTTTATTTGCTTGTATGGTATTCTAGAGTTATAGAAAGAAATCATCCTAACTATTGGCCCGATGGCAGAGTGGTGATGCAGCGGCCTGCAAAGCCGTTAACAGCGGTTCGATTCCGCTTCGGGCCTCCATTTAATAGATAAAATCATAATGATTAATAACGAAGAAATACCTATTACAAATGATCTAGTATTAATTGGCGGAGGTCATTCACACTTGTCAGTAATTATGGAACTATCTAAGAAACCATTAAAAGGTAATAGAATTACTTTAATAAGTAACGAAATCGATACACCTTATTCTGGAATGATACCGGGTTTTATAGAAGGTATATATTCTTGGCGAGAGAGTCACATAGATCTATATAAATTATGTATAAAATTAAATATTCGTTTTATTCATGCTGAAGTAACTAAAATTTCTGCCATCAACAAAGAAGTCTATTTAAACGGACGACCAAAATTAAAATTTGATGTTT
>QBXD01000028.1 GCA_003283875.1 SAR116 cluster bacterium AG-321-A13
GAATCTTAAAATCTTTAAATGTTAATAATAAGATAAAAGTAATCATTACAAGCGAAAAATTTGAAGATAAGCCTATCCAAGCAAGAATGTTACCTGCGAACTCAAAAAATTATGAAGTTTTAGATGTTGTCCAAAGGATAATTAATCTTTTTTTTACAAAAAATATCCCTGTTATTGAGGATATGTATGCTGTTTATTGGAATAATTTAGATCTAGATAGTCAATTTATTGCTGCTTTACAACCAAAAATAGAATTGAGTGACGGTGGACTTATTTGGATTGAAAAAACTAGAGCAGCAACACTCATTGACATAGATACACATAAATTATTACTTAAATCTGAGGAAGAAATACTAGAATTTTGTAAAAGAGCATTTGTTAGATGTGCAAAAGAAATTAAACTTAGAAATATTGGAGGAATGATTATAATAGATTTCCCAAGAATGTCTTATAATAGAAAAAAACATCTTCATCAAAATATAACAGAAATAGGAAAACAATATTTTTTTGATGCTACTTTTCTTGGCTTTTCAAGGTTGGTTTTATATGAAATGTATATTCCTAGAAATTTTGGTTCATTGGAAAGTTTTTACGTTGATAGAAATTCATATAACTTTCAAAATCATATAAGATCATTGTGGAGAAAATCTAAAGAACTAAAATCAAAAAATAATGTACAATTTTTGTGTGGAACAACTTTGTTCAAAAATTTAAAAAGTAAAAAGGTACCACCTTTTATAAATATTGTTGAAAGATTAGATTTTCCCGATGATCATGGTGAGTTGATGGATGTAAATATATGACTGTATCAAAATCTAAAAAAGCAAAATGTCTTACATGCAATAAAGAGTTTGATATTACTTTAAAAACAAAGCCCTTCTGTTCTAAGCGCTGTAGTTACGTAGATTTAAACAATTGGCTAGGAGAAAAATATGCCATTGAAGTTAATGAAAATGATTACGATAAAGATATTTGATTTTTTGTGGTTGATAGCTAGACATAATCTGATGTACGCGTTATAGATTACTTATTAAAAGCCCGGGTAGCTCAGTAGGTAGAGCAGAGGACTGAAAATCCTCGTGTCGGTGGTTCGAATCCGCCCCCGGGCACCACAAATTCTCAATTAAATAATCAGATATATGTAGATTAAACTACATTGGTTAATTTCCAAACAACATAAATTTATATATTATTTCAAAGAAACTGTTATAGGTTGAAAAAAACTAACCATTGTTTTTACACTTATTTAATTAATTCAATAACTCATAAAAATATTTATTTCTGTTTATAGAAACTTCTTGTTAATTGACCAAATCATAGTGTTTCTTTACGATTATACTACTAACAATTAAATAGGAATATTGATGAAACATAAATTAAAACATTTTATTGCAACTCATACATTTCATTCTACAAAATCAAAAAAGGATTTTTTTTCTCTCGTCAAACATAGAAAAACTAATTCAGATTGGTTTGGAAATGAAACTGCAGAAATGAAAGAAAATTTTTTTAAGTTATTAAAAAGTAGGAATTTACTTGATGATGATAATATTACTGAAAAAAATAGTGATGACTATGCACTCCTTTTACAATTATTCATAGGTCGTGGTGAATTCTTTTTTTGTCATTGGTATGCAATTGACGAACAAACTATTAATGATAGGCTTAGTGTAACTAGTGGAGAAAAATTTTTCATTACTATGGCAACACAAGTAGATGGTCCTAAAATATATGTAGATAAACTGACAAAATATATGAAAAAGCTAAAGTAATTTATAATTGATATTTTGTAACGGAATAGTGGTATCTAAAAAATTGCAATATCAGTCTTCATTAAAATTAAATAAGTAAAAAAATAACAAAAAATTTTGAAAATTATCATATTTTAATGGCTTATATTTTGCATAGTAATTTTACATTATGTTAAAATGTCCATCAACTAGATAATATCAATTTTGTAGTAAAAAAATGAATAAATCTTTTTTTAGAAAAGTTGGATTTGGTCTTAGTGTTAATGAAAAAGTACCAGAAAATCCTATTGATTGGGCTATAGATCAAATTTCGGTCATACCAGATCTAAATTGGAAAGGTCCAATTTATTCATTAGAAGAAATGATGAATTACCATGCTGAATACAATTATACAGACAGAAGGGTGCTAAGACAAATTTTCAAAGATAGCAGAACAGAATATAAGAGAGCAAAAAAAATATTGAAATATAAAACCGGTCATTATTATTTTGAACCTTTGTGGATGTCCATAAGGCAAAATGAAGCTATAAATGGAAGTTCTCCAGTATTTCATAGATTTTTACATTTTTGGGGAAATCATTTTGCTATTCAGAAAAAAAATTCTATGTATTCTTATGATGTAGGTCCTTATCATAGAGAAGTTATTACCCCTTCGATGTTAAAAAACATCGAAGATCTTGTTTATAATGTTACTATATCATGGGCAATGATACATAATTTAGATAATTCAAAATCTATTGGTCCAAATTCACCTAGAGCATTTAAAAATATGGATAGAGGTAAATCTGCAAACCTCAATGAAAATCATGGTAGAGAATTACTAGAGTTACACACAGTTTCTCCAAGTGCTGGTTATGATCAAGAAGATGTAATAAATATGTCAAAAGTAATGTCAGGATGGATGCACAGAATTCCGAAAATGAGTTCCAAAATTCATAAAAAAGAAGAAAATGTCCCTGTTCGTTTTATAGAAGAATATCATGATAGTGGTCCATTTAAAATATTAGGAAAAAAATATATTGAAAGTTTTGGAACTAAGGCTGCAAAATCAATGTTACGAAAAGTTATTAAAGATTTAGTTAGGCATCCATCCTGTATTGAATTTATTTCTCGTAAATTATGTAACCATTTCGTAACACAAAATCCTACCTCTGAAATACTCAATCCTGTAATAAATGCATGGAAAAAATCAGAAGGTAACCTAAAATCCATTCACACAGAGGTGATAAAACAAGCTTATAAATATTCTTCATTAAAAAAATTTCAACAACCTGAAACTTGGTTTATTCAATTTATCAAAATGGGTGGTATCAAATACTTACCGAATAACTTTGATTATGATTTTAAAACTATGATTTCTAGAGAAAAAGACCAAATTAGAAGGATATGTAGAAATTTAGGTCAATTACCTTTTAGACCTCTTCAGCCAAATGGATGGTCTGATTATGAGGAAGATTGGTTGTCTCCTGAACTATTGTTTAGAAGAATTGGTGTTTTGAAAAAAATTAAAGATAAAGGGAAATATAAACATATTGATAAAGAATATTTAAATGAAATCTTAAAAAGAAACTTTGATAACTCGAAGGAAATAATTTCATTTTTAAAAAATGTTAGTAATGATGAAAAAATAATAGCTCTTTTTTCTAGTAAATGGATGCTTAAAACATGAAATTGAATAGAAGAGAATTTACCATTGGCTCTACATCCTTATTGTTATCAGGTTTGTTACCGCTAAAAGTGAAATCATCTACAATAGACAATAAAAAGAATCTTGTCGTTATAATGTTAAGAGGTGCAATGGATGGCTTAACCGCTGTTCCATATATTCATGACAATACACTTGAAAAAGTTAGGCCGGATATATTTGTAAAAAAGTTGTTCAAATTAAATAGCGATTTTAGTTTACATCCAAAATTATCAGGTTTTCATAATCTTTGGAAAAAAGACCAAGCTACAATTATTCACGCAACTAATATACCTTATACTGGTAGATCTCATTTTGATGGTCAAAACTTAATGGAAAGCGGGGGTGTTATTCCATATAAAACCAAAACTGGTTGGTTGGGTAAAGGTATAGATGTTGCTGGTTTAGATGGTTTATCGATGTCTTTACCAATGCCCTTGCTTTTAAGGGGGAAAAGAAATCAAGATAACTTTTATCCTTCTAAGTTTAGTATGCCATCAAGAAATTTGATTGATATTTTAAAAAATCATTATGCGGATGAACCTCTGTTAAAAAAATCATTTGATAAATTGACAAGTAGACCATTAAGTATGACTTCCGCTCCAAATAGTAAAAATATTAAAACTTTAGCAAGAATTGCTGGGGCAGAACTCAAAAAGGAATATGGTCCTCGGGTCGCTGTGTTTGAAATTTTTGGTTTTGATACTCACGCCGCACAAGGCGGAGCTGATGGAGAACACGGACAAAAGTTAAAAATTTTGGATGAAACTTTTGGAGTTTTAAAAAAACAACTTGGTAAAACTTTTGATAATACCCTAATACTTACTCTTACTGAATTTGGAAGAACAATAGTGCAAAACAATGGCTATGGAACAGAACATGGATATGGAACTGCAGTTTTATTGGGTGGAGGTTTGCTAAAAAAATCACAAGTTTTTACGGACTGGCCTGGTATTAAGAAAAAAGAGTTATTTGAAGGAAGAGACTTAAACTCTACGTTGGATGCGAGATCAATTTATTGTTCTGCAATGTCAACATGCTTTAATACTGATTTCAAACTGATGAATAAACATGTATTTCCTGACAAAACTCTTATTAATTTAAGCGATAAAATATTCAAATCATAAATATTCTTAGATATATTAATTGACTCTTTAATTGTATTGTCAATGCAATTTGATTAACATTAATATGTTAATCAAGTTATTAACGAAAATCATTTGAAATATATTTTGGGGGTAAAATGATTGAAAAAACTCAAATAAATAATAGTAACAAAAAAAAGGTTTTAATGGTTCAGGGTCTTCATGAGGAAGGTCAAAAGTTATTTCTGGCAAGAGATGATATTGAACCTATTACTATTATGTCCTCGAATGAAGATGAAATCATGGAAGCTGCAAAGGATGTTCATGGTATTACTGTGAGAACTGCAAATATTTCTAGAAAAATAATTGAAAATGCTAAAAATTTACTAATAGTTTCTAGGCACGGTGTTGGATATGATTCTATTGATGTTGATGCTTTGAATGATAGCGGTATCCCTCTAGCTATAGCTGCCCATTCAAATATGATATCAGTTGCAGAACATGCAATGTTCATGTTGTTAGCTCTTTCCAAGAATGTATTTTATTATGATAAATTCGCAAGAAAAGCTGATTGGACAACAAGATGGGATATAAGGGCTTGGGATGTTGCTGAAAAAAAACTACTTGTCGTGGGTTTTGGAAGAATAGGATCTAGGTTAGTAAAACGTGCGCTTGCTTTTGATATGAAAGTTTATGTATATGACCCTTATGTTAATGCTGAAGAAATAAAAAAGTCAGGTGCTATTTACTTAGAAAATTATTTAGACATGTTGTCAGAAATGGACGCTGTATCTTTACATTGTCCTAAAAATAAAGAAACTACAGATATGTTTTCTGACAAAGAATTTAATATCATGAAAGATAGCTCATATCTTATCAACTGCGCAAGGGGAGGCATAGTTAACGAAAAAGCCTTATATGATGCATTAACTTCTAAAAAAATTCGCGGTGCTGGATTAGATGTATATGATGACGAACCCTCAACATCTTCAAATCCACTGTTTGGCTTAGACAATATTTTACTTTCTCCTCATATTGCTGGAGTTACTCAAGAAGCAACTATAAGAATGTCAAAACAATCAGCTCAAAATGTGTTAGATGTATTTGACGATAAAGTAAATTCTGAAGTTATTATAAATAAGAATATTTTGTAGGAGATAACTAAATGGAACAACAAACTTTAAGAAATTGCTGGTCAAAAGGAAAAGGTGCCATTAACGCGTGGTGTTCAATTCCCAGTGCTGTTACAGCTGAAATGATGTCAATGAGTGATTTTGACTCAATCACAATTGATATGCAACATGGACTAGTTGATTATCAAATGGCTCTTAACATGCTCCAAGTTATCTCAGGCTCAGGCAAAACTCCCATGGTAAGAGTTCCTTGGAATGAACCAGGAATTATTATGAAGGCTCTTGATGCAGGTGCATTAGGTATTATTTGTCCAATGATAAATACTCCTGATGATGCCATTAGCTTTGTTGGAGCTACTAGATACGCCCCTGTTGGTCACAGGAGTTCAGGTCCTACTAGGGCATTAATGGTTCATGGTCCATCATATCATGACGAGGCGAATGAAAAAATTATTTCATTTGCTATGATAGAGACCGTTGAGGCTCTTGAAAATGTTGAAAAAATTGCAGCTACTGACGGCTTGACTGGAATCTATATTGGTCCGTCTGACCTAAGTATTTCTATGGGATTTAAACCAGGTCTGGATAGAGCTGAACCAGAAATGATTGATGCTATTAAAAAAATTGAAAATGCATGTAAAAATAATAATATTAAAGTCGGAATTCATTGTCTTTCACCTTCTTACCTTAAAGATAAATTATCCAATGGATATGATTTAGGGACTTTAGCAAGTGACGTTAGAATTTATGCAGAAGGAATTAGTAATAAAATGAAAGAAGCAAGGTCATAGTCTTTTTCATAAATGAAAGGAATGAAAATGAAAGCAGTTACAGTAGCTGACACTGGTGTTCAAATTCTTGATGTAGATATACCAAAACCAGACAACAGTGATGTTCTAGTTAAAGTTTACTCATGTGGAATTAACAGAGCAGATTTAGTTGTAGCTGATGGAGGCGCTCACGGTGCTGCTGGAGGACCTGGAACTATAGTAGGCATGGAATTTTCAGGTGAAGTTGTTGAATGTGGTAATAATGTAAAAAATATCTCAATTGGTGACAGAGTTATGTGTTCAGGATCATCAACATGGGCTGAATATGCTATTGCTGACTATGGCCGAGTTATTAAGATACCAGACAATAATATGGATTATTTAACAGCAAGCACATTACCTGTGGCTCTTGCAACAATGCATAATGCAATTGTTACAATTGGTGAGTTTGTAAACGGACAAACAATTCTTATCCAAGGTGCAAGTTCAGGTGTTGGTCTTATGGGACTTCAAATAGCTAAACAATTAGGCGCAAAAACAATTATTGGAACTTCTACAAAGACTAAAAAATTCGATAAATTAAAGTCACTAGGAGCCGATGTTACAGTAAACTCTAAAGATCCTGATTGGGTTGATCAGGTATTAGCTACAACTAACAAGGAAGGTGTAGATCTTATTATAGATCAACTATCTGGCTATACAGTTAATCAAAATATGCAAGCTACAAAAGTAAAAGGCAAAATCGTTAATGTTGGAAGATTAGCAGGTGGAATAACAGATTTTAATTGTGATCTCCATGCATTAAGAAGAATAAATTATCAAGGGGTAACTTTTAGAACTAGATCTGTAGAAGAAATAAGGAGTGTCTATTTAGATATGTGGAACGACCTTGGAAATGCAGTGACAGCCGGTCAATTATCCCTTCCAATTGAAAAAGTCTATGATTTTAATGATGTAGCACAAGCATTATCCTCAATGAGAGATAATCAACACTTTGGAAAATTAATTTTAAAATTATAAAGCTTATATTCAGTTGAATTTTGATCTCATAACAATAATAGCTATCTTTACAGCGTTTGCTTTAGGTGGAATATTAAAAGGCGCAACTGGAGCAGGGGCTCCAATTATTACAATTCCTGTCATAGCAGCTTTTTATGATGTAAGAATTGCAGTAATTATTATGGTAATTCCTAATTTATTAACAAATATAGGCCAACTTTATCAATTTAGAAAAACTATTCTTCCCTCTTTTTTTACTGTCTCCTTTGCATTAGGTGGAGGAATTGGAGCTTTTCTTGGCACAATTTTATTAGTTAGTTTGCCAATTAAAATTTTAACTCTATCGGTAGCAATTATTGTAATTATATATATTTTACTCAAAATTGCAGTACCATCTTGGAAATTAGTTTATGGAAAAGCAAAAAAATTAGTATTTATTATGGGAGCAGGGGGAGGTATCCTTCAAGGATCAGCGGGCTTGTCAGCACCAATATCAATAACCTTCCTAAACGCTATGAAACTAGAACGAAATCAATTTATACCAACAATCTCAGTATATTTTGGTGTAATGTCTATATTTCAAATGCCTACTTTGTACTACTATGATTTTTTAAATATAGAGATTATTATTGTAAGTGTTATGTCTACGATTGTACTTATGTGCTTTATGCCACTCGGTTCGTGGATAGCTCAAAGTATATCTAAAGAAACTTTTGATAAAGTAACCTTAATTCTTTTAGGGTTTATTGCTTTAAGAATAATTTATTTAAATTTATGATATTTATTTATATCTATTACCACATACCAATCGTCCACTCTGAGTAACACAACCATATTGAAGATCCCAATCTCTTTTTTTTGCTTTTAAGTTTTGGATTTTGTTTACGCATCCTTGTAAAAATTTATTTGTGTATTTACTGGTATCAGTTGCATCATCAATTTCTAAAAGATTTTCTTTTTTGGATATTTTTGCATAAGAATAAGGTGGAATGTTTAAGTTCTTCTTATCTTTAAACATGAGTTTTAATTTATTATTATAGTTAAGAATTTCTAATTTATTTTGTTTTGATATTATAATTTCGTCTTTAAAATTATTTATTTTATAATCAGAGAAAATCATATTATATTTATTTTTAGAGTTATTAGGAATTGATAAAAGAATATTCCCTTTTTTAAGGCTTAAATTTATTTCATATTGATCCGCTACTAATTGAACATTCTCTATTTTTAATGAAGTGTTTTTAGACAAACAAACTTTTGTTTTGTTTGTTAAAATTAAGATTGCAGGATTCTTCCTTGTACGTAAATAGTCTCCACTCTTAATTTCTAAAGATTTATTAAGAGTATACCTTTTGCCGTAGATATCCAGAACATGAACTGTATTCTTGATGTCAATAATTTTAATGTCTGAATAACTTAAAGAAGAAGATAATAAAAATATGAATGAGAACCCAATTATATTTAGAGGTTTTTTGATTGAATAAATCATAATTTAAATAATGTAGCCATTAAAATTATATGGCTACATTATTTTTGTAAATTTTTATATTATCCTGGGACTTTCCCATTAACACCTTTGAGATAATAATTCATACCCCATAAGGCACCATCATCAAGACTTTTACCAGCAGGAATTATTTCCTTACCTGTGTTGTCCACCAGAGGACCAGCAAATATATTTATCTTACCACTTTTGAGTCCATTTAGAGCTTCTTGTGCTTTTTTAGCAACACTATCTGGCATATTTTGGAATTTAGAAATAAGTAACATTTCTGCTTTTAGTCCACCCCAGTCATTTCCAGCCCAGTGGTCTGGACCATCACCAGTATTCCATTTACCGCTTTTTAATTCTTCAATTTTTCTAATGTAATATGGACCCCAGTTATTTATAGAGGCAAATAATTGAGCTTTTGGTGCGAATGCGGACATGTCAGTGGATTGACCAAATCCAAGTGCTCCCTTTTTTTCAGCTATCTGAAGCATGGCAGGTGAGTCTGTGTGCTGTGCAAGAATATCTGCACCTTCTGCAATATGTACCTTAGCGGCGTCTGCCTCTTTTACTGGATCATACCATGTATTTGCCCATATAACTGATATTGATGCATCTTTATTTACAGATCTCAATCCTTGAGCGAATGAATTTATACCCATAATTACTTCAGCTATTGGATATGCGCCAATATATCCGATTTTGTTTGTTTTTGTCATTAATCCCGCTACAACACCTTGGATATATCGACCTTCATAAAATCGTATGTTTCCTGTAGCAACATTTTTAGATCTTTTATAGCCGGTAATATGTTCAAACTTTACATTAGGAAATTCCTTAGCAACTTTTAAAGTTGGTTCCATATAACCAAATGAAGTAGTAAATATAATTTCATTACCTTGTTTGGCAAGCTCTCTTATTACTCTAGTCGCGTCGGGACCTTCAGGGACATTTTCAACAACTGAAACTTTGACGTCACTACCAAATCGTTTTTCAACCATTTGTTTTCCTAGTTCATGAGCATAAGTCCAGCCATGATCTCCAGGTGTAGTTAAATAAACAAAACCTACTTTTGTTGGGTTGCCAGCAAAAGCACTATTAAATATAAAAAATAAAACTGATGCACTTAATGCAAACAGTGAAAAGATACGCATACAAAATTTTAACATTTCACACTCCTAATTTGATAGTAAAAGATTAAAGTGAATCTTTAAAATAACAATAAAAAAAGATGAATTATTATATTAAATTTCAAAATTGCAAATATTTGTAACTTTTTATTGAGTATCGAAAAAAGGTTTACCGAGGGATGCAGGTACTACACTATTATTTTTTGAAATTCTCCCAGATATCATTGTAAGAGCAACAATAGTCGCTAAATAGGGCATCATAGAAAGAATCTGAGATGGAATAGGCCAACCTCTTGCTTGACCTACCAATTGAGCAATTGTTATTCCACCAAAAATTAATGCACCGACAATAATTCTCCATGGTATCCAGGAAGCAAAAACAACTAAAGCTAGTGCGATCCAGCCTCTACCCGCTGTCATCCCTTCAGACCAATGAGGTGTCAATACCAAAGGAATGTAGGCCCCTCCAATACCCGCACACATGCCTCCAAAACAAGTAGCGTACCAACGAATTTTTTTTACTGGATAGCCAACTGAATGAGCACTTTGATGATCATCGCCAACCGCACGTAAAACAATTCCTGATTTAGAATATTTTAAAAAATAAGTAATAAAAATAATAATGGCGATCGACAAGTATGCAATAAAATCTTGTTTGAATAGAATTTCACCAACAAATGGTATATCTGACAATAAAAATATTTCTATCTTGGGTAAAGAAGGAACTGTTTTCCCGACTAAAGGTGCTCCAGCCAAACCAGTCAAACCAGTTGCAAAAATAGTTAATCCAAGCCCTGTTGCAACCTGATTAGTCATAAAGTTAATAGTAAAAATTGAAAATATAGAGGCCATAAAAATTCCAGATAAAGCTCCTGCAATTATCCCAAAATAGGGATTTCCTAACCATAACACGGCTCCTAAAGCCCCTACAGCACCACTTAACATCATACCTTCCACACCAAGGTTTAGAACCCCACTTTTTTCTGTAATTAATTCACCAGTAGCTGCTAACAAAAGAGGTATAGAAGTTGCTATTATTGTTAATATTAATGCATCCATTTAAGTGACCTTTGACCATTTAATCTTATATTTTTGAAGTGTTTCTCCTGTTAATAAAAAAAATAATAGTATTCCTTCAAATAAACCAGTAACCACTTTAGGTATTCCCATAGACATTTGTGCGTTATCTGCCCCTAACTTAACGGTAGCTATAATAATACCAGCAAACAAAATTCCAACTGGATTTAATCGGCCAAGGAATGCTACTATAATTGCAGTAAACCCATACCCAAAAGAGACCTCAGGTTGCAATTGGCCAATGTTTGCAGAAACTTCAATTACTCCTGCCACACCTGCTAAGCCACCAGATATTAACAAAACAGTAATTGTAATGGTATTTTGCTTGAAACCAGCAAATTTTGCTGCTTTAGGAGCAGCTCCTAACACATTTATTTTGAAACCACTCAACGTTTTATTTACAAAAAGCCATGAAATTGGAATTAATAATATTATAAATAAAATGCCATAATGAAGTTGTCCTAAATAGCCTATACCGGGAAAAGGAATTTTATTGATTATGGCTCCTTCAGGGTACGGTTTAGATAATGGGAACCCAAAACTCATTGGATCTCTTAATGGACCCCTTACAATAAAATCTATAAACAACATTGCCACGTAAACAAGCATTAGACTAACTAATATTTCGTTTACGTTTAATTTCGTTTTTAGAATTGCAGGAATAAATGCCCACAAGGCACCCCCTATAAAACCAATAACTATCATAATAAATATAAAGAATTTTGTTTCTATGCTAGGGAATAACAAAGCAAAAGAGCCCGCAAGTAGTGTTCCTATTATGAATTGACCTTCAGCACCAATATTCCATACATTAGCTCTGAAGCACAACATCAAACCAATTCCAACAATAATCAATGGACATGCCTTAACAAAAATATCACTTATTCTGTCAATTCTTGAAAAAGGGGATAGAAATATTTGATATAAAGTTTCTAAAGGATTGTACCCAAGAAAAGTAAAAATTAATAAACCAAAAAAAACTGTTAAAAAAATTGATAAAATTGGGCCGATGATTGTCCAGTTTTTGGAAACTTTATCCCTTGGTATAAAAGTGATCATTATGTTGTTTCCATTTCATTAGAGGTTTCTAATTTACCGCCCATCAACAATCCAACCTCCTCAGCAGTGATCTGAGCTACTGGCAAAATCTTACTTAACGCTCCATCATTTATTACACAAATTTTATCGGATAATTCAAAAATTTCTTCTAAATCTTGGCTTATAAGAATTACAGCTTTTCCACTATTGGATAAGTTCAATAATTTTTGTCTTATTGACGTCGCAGCACCTATGTCAACTCCCCAAGTAGGTTGTGAAAAGATTGCAACTTTAGGATCATTAGCTAATGATCGTCCTAAGATAAATTTCTGTAAATTACCTCCCGACAATTGATTTGCTAAAGGATTTGCTTCGGGACATCGAACATCATTATCCTTTATTATATTCTCACTTTCAATCTTACTGTTTTGAGGATTATTTAATAAATTTGAAATTATATTGTTAGCTTTAGGGTATTTAAAAAAATATGTGAGAAAAGTATTTTCGGCAATTGTGAAATTTGGAACAGTAGCATGAAGTGTTCTTTCTTCAGGAATAGTTTCTATCCCTAATAGCCTTCTTTCTGTAATATTTTTAAACCCTATAGGTTGAGTTTCCAACAAAATGTGATTTTCTTTTTCACATTGTGTTTCACCGCTTAATATTTCCATTAATTCTACTTGACCATTACCTGCAATACCTGCAACACCTAATATTTCACCATAGTTCACTTTTAGGTTTATATTTTTTAGAGATATTCCAAAATCTGTTTCTTTAGCTTTGTTCAAACCGTTTAATTCCAAAGCAATGTCTTTAGTAACGTTTATAGATTTTGTTTTTTTTAAATCAGTAATTTCTTTTCCAACCATGGTTTCAGCAAGAAATTTAGTATTTGTTTTTTTTGCATCAATTGTAGCTATTGATTTACCAGATTTTAAGATAGTCACTTGATCTGCTAATTCCATGATTTCTTCTAATTTATGACTTATATACAAAATAGAACAACCTGAAGATGCTAAACGTTTTAAAATTTTAAATAAATTCGCAATTTCTTGAGGTGTTAGAACAGATGTTGGTTCATCCATAATTAATAATTTTGGGTTTTGCATCAAACATCTTATTATTTCAACTCTTTGTTGTTCTCCGACTGAGAGCTCACTGACCCTTTTTAAAGGATCAACAAATAGTTCCCATTCTTTAGAAAGTTTTGAAATTTCTGAAATTAAATCTTTGAATTTAATTTTTTTGTCTAGCGCTATTAAAATATTTTCAGCAACTGTAAGTGCGGGAAATAAGGAAAAATGTTGAAATACCATTCCAATTCCATTTTTCCTGGCAGAATTAGGGGAGGATATAGAAACTTCATTATCATTAATTGCTATGGTTCCTGTATCTGGTTTTAAAACACCGTAAAAAATTTTTACAAGTGTTGATTTACCGGCACCATTTTCGCCCAAGAGAGCGTGAATTTCTCCCTTAGCTATAGATATATCAATATCCTT
>QBXD01000029.1 GCA_003283875.1 SAR116 cluster bacterium AG-321-A13
TTTTAGCTCCAGAAGCGATATCTGTAAAAAAATTAATATTAAAAAATATTAAAAACGAAACTAAACCTACTTAAATTACTCCTCATTAAACAGATCAGCTAACTGCTCTGTCAAAGCTCCTCCAAGTTGTTCGGCGTCAGTTAAAGTAACAGCTTTATTGTAATATCTAGTAACATCATGCCCTATTCCTATTGCGACTAATTCAACAGGTGATTTGCTTTCAATAAAAGAAATAACTTGTTTCAAGTGAAGTTCTAGATAGTTTCCACTATTTGAAGATAATGTAGTATCATCAACTGGTGCACCATCACTTACAACCATAAGAATTTTTCTTTCTTCTAATCTGCCCAATAATCTTTCATGGGCCCAGATTAATGCTTCACCATCTATGTTTTCCTTCAAAATACCTTCTCTTAGCATTAACCCAAGAGAATTCTTTGATCTTCTCCATGGAGCGTCCGCAGGTTTATAAATTATATGTCTTAAGTCATTCAATCTACCTGGATAAGAAGGCTTACCGTCATTGATCCATTCTTCTCTGGATTGTCCTCCTTTCCAAGCTTTAGTAGTAAAGCCAAGAATTTCAACTTTTACGCCACATCTTTCAAGTGTCCTTGCCATTATATCAGCGCAAATAGCAGCAATTGTTATTGGACGGCCTCTCATAGATCCAGAATTATCTATTAATAATGTTACGATCGTATCTCTAAATTTCATATCTTTTTCTTGTTTGTAAGAAAGAGGAAATAGTGGTTGTGTAATTATTCGTGACAATTTTGAGGCATCTAGCATTCCCTCTTCAAGATCAAAATTCCAAGATCTATTTTGTTTTGCTTGTAATTTTCTTTGTAGCTTATTAGCTAATCTTGAAATGGCACCTTGAAGTGTTTCAAGTTGTTTATCTAAAGTACCCCGAAGCCTATTTAACTCATCCTCATCGCACAAATCTGCAGCATTAACAATCTCATCATACTTTGTAGAAAAAACCTGGTAATTATAATTAACATTATTTTTACCTTGGTTATGACCGGAAAGAGGATTAGAGGCTATTTCACCTTCACTCTCTCCGTCTTGATCTTCTATATCACCTTCCTGTGCTTCACTATCTATTTCTCCATCATCATCTTGCGCTTCACTGCCGCCATCTAAGCCTGCATCTTGATCGTCGTCACTGTCACTTTGGACAGAAGAACCATCATCTTCACTTTCATCTGTGTTACTTTCATCACTCTCGTCTTCATTTTCACCAGATTTATTTTGATCTGTTTCACCTATATCTGCTTGCAGAGCAGTCAATAATTCTTTAGTTTTTTTAGCATAATTTTCTTGATCTTGGGTATTTTCTGCTAATTGATTAAGTAAATTCCCTATTTTACTATTAATCCAAGGACGCCATTTTTCAAGAGATAAAGAGGTGTTTGCTGGTGAACTACATCCAGTAATTTTTTCTCTAATTACTAACTGTAATGCGTTCATTAGGGCTTCTTTATCGTCTCCACCTGGTACGGGCAAAATTGTTTCTTTAAATTTTTCTTCAACTAAATTTTGCAAATTATTCTTTATTCCAACTAGATTTTTTGATCCTACTGACTCTATGCGAGAATCTTCAGCAAATTGAAATATTTGAGATGATAGATCTGATGATGGCAAATACTTGTTATGCACGATGGGGTCATGATGCTTTATTTTAAGAGCAATTTTATCAGATTCACCCCTTAATCTTGAAAGCTGCGTACTATCCAATTCTTTTAAAATTTGAGGTAATCTAATTTCTTTTGTGGATAAATAACTTGAACTTCCAGAAAATTTAATTTCTCTTTCACTGTCAAGATCTCCTGAAACAGCCTTTAAAGTAGAGGCAGTTGCATTTTGGAATTGAGTATTTTCAGATTTATTACTCATCTGTGGATTTAAAGATCTTCAGTTTTGTCAACTTTAATTAAATCTCTTCCAAAACATCTTTGATAATATTCTGATAATATTGGTCGTTCCATTTCATCGCATTTATTAAAAAAAGTTAATTTGAAAGCTAAATCTATGTCTTCAACTATATTTGTGTTTTCTGCCCATGTTATAACAGTTCTTGGAGACATTACTGTTGACAGGTCACCTGAGATAAAACCATTCCTTGTTAATTCAGCTATAGAAACCATGGATTTGATAGTTTCTTTTCCTTCTTTAGTTCTGAAATTTGGTACCTTAGATGCAACTATTTCCTCCTCTGCTTTTGCAGGTAAATAATTTAAAGTTGAAACAACTGACCATCTATCCATTTGACCTTGATTAATCTGCTGAGTTCCATGGTACAAACCCGTAGTGTCACCTAAACCTACTGTGTTAGCTGTCGCAAATAATCTAAAGTTTTGATGAGGATTAATTACTCTATTATTGTCAAGGAGTGTTAGCTTGCCTGAAACTTCTAAAACTCTTTGGATAACAAACATTACATCTGCTCTACCTGCATCATATTCGTCAAAAACAATTGCAACTGGGTTCTGTAACGCCCAAGGCAAAACACCTTCCCTAAATTCTGTAATCTGTTTACCATCTTTTAAAATAATAGCGTCTTTACCTACTAGATCTAAACGACTAATATGACTATCGAGATTAACTCTAACACAAGGCCAATTCAATCTTGCGGCAACTTGTTCTATATGAGTTGATTTTCCAGTACCATGGTACCCTTGTATCATCACTCTCCTATTATAGCAAAACCCTGCAAGGATTGCTTTTGTAGTTATTTCGTCGAATAAATAAGACTGATCAATATCAGGTACAAATCTAGTTTTTTCTTTAAATCCTAAAATTTTCATATTACTTTTAAAGCCAAAAACCTTTTCGGAATCTATAACTGAAGTTAGAGAAGTGGGAAAAGTTTCTGAGTTAAAGTCCATATTGTTAGTTAAACTAACTTCATTCATTATAGTTACTCCAAAGCAGGTTTATTTATTTCTTGTAGTTTTTGTAAATGATTTTAAAATATTTTTGTAGGCATTTGTTATATTTATGAACGTATCTTTATTTTTTGAATTTTTTTCATTTTGGACATCAGGATGCCATTTCTTTGCTAAAATTTTATACCTAGATTTAACCTCACGTAATTTACTATTTGAACTTAAACCTAAAACTTTAAAGCAACTCTCTAGTTTTTTATCGACAACTTTTTCCTTAATTAATTTTTTCTGTCCATTGAAAGCCCTGAAGGCTTCTTCAAAATCATGATTTAAGTTCTTAGTACCAAATTTCCAACTTGGTCTATCCCAAGTAACAGATTTTCGTATTTCAATCTCTAATTCTTTTTCACTTAAACCTGCAAAATAATTCCAAGACTTGTTAAATACTTTTATACAACTTATACACAAATATAAGTATTCGTTTAAATTTTCTCTTGATTTAGGTGCAGGGTAAATACCAGTTTCTTCACAACCTGGATTAGAGCAAATTTTCTCACTATTTTTATTTTGTTTTGTGTTAAGCATAACTTTATTTTTTTAATTTATTATAGGATTATCTTTTAATACGTGCAAGATTGGAATGCATTTTTTAAATTTAATAAGTGGAAAATTATTTTGAAAAGAAAATTAAAAATTGAAGAAATAATTGTAAACTATTTTAAACCACATTTTTTTTCTGTTTTAGACGTTTCTGAACAACACAGAGGTCACCAAAATTTTAGAGAAAATGTTGAAAGCCATTTTGAAATTATAATAGTTTCTGAAAAATTTCATAATAAAAATAAAATTGATAGACACAGAATGGTAAATGAATGTCTTAAAGAAGAGTTTTTATCTGACCTTCATTCAGTAGTTATTAAGACTTATACAATTGATGAACACAAATATATATGAGATAAATTTTTATATTTTTTCTGTTGCCATTTCGTTCCATAAACGTAATTGAGAGACGAAATTACCTTTTTTTTGTAGAATCCTAAATCTTATATCAAAAAATCTAAATTCTTGACCAGGCTCTGGTATCGTTTTTGATTCATATAAAACTAATCCAGCAACAGTATTTGCATTTTGGTCAGGAAGGGACCAGTTTAGTGACCTATTTAAATCTCTTATCGTAACAGAACCGTCAACAATAAAAGATCCATCCGGCTGTGGTTTTACACCTTTAACCTTAATGTCAGTTTCATCATCAATTTCACCCACGATTTCTTCTAAAATATCCTCTAGGGTAACAATGCCTCGAAAGTCACCATATTCGTCCACTACAACTGCAAAATGTTCTCTTCTAGTTTTGAAGATTTCTAATTGGTCAAATAACAAAGTTGTTTCTGGGGCAAAATATGGTTGTATCATCAACTCAGATAAGTTTATTGAGTTGATATTTTTAAAATTACGTCTTCTCAAATTTCTAAACAACTCTTTAGCGTGAAGTATTCCTATAATATTATCGGGATTCCCTGAATAAATTGGTATTCTAGTAAAAGGACTTTCACCAACGACCTTGAATATAATTTCTGGATTTTCCTCAGAATCAATCATTGTTACAGCACCTCTATGTGTCATAACAGCTTCAATTGTTACTTCATCCATATCAAGCATGCTTGACATCATTTTTCCTCTTTCTTTTCCTCTACTTTCGTTACCAGCATGTAATCTAATCATTCCTCTAAGTTCTTCAGTTTTGGCTTCCTCATCTTCAATTATTGGACCAGAAATAATCTTGGCAAAACGTTCTGTTATAAAAGTCGCTGGAGTAAATAAAAAAATAAAAAGTCTAATGATGGGGGCTACAGTTAAAGCTAATCTATCTGCATGGCTAAAAGCATACGTTTTAGGAATTACTTCAGCAAAAATTACAAGTACAATTGTTAACAATATAGTTACAAAAATTAAATCAAACTCTCCAAAATAACTTATAGCAAAACTCGTTGCGTAAACAGAGGCAACAATATTGACTAAATTATTCCCAATTAATATTGTACTTATCATTTTTTCTTTTTTTGCTAAAATTCTTTCAATTGTAACAGCTCTTTTATTACCTTGAAGTGCTAACTCGTGAATTCTTGCTTCTGAAACTGCAGTTAAAGCTGTTTCGGAACTTGAAAAAAAAGCTGACAAGATAATTAATAATAAAATATTAGTAAAAAAAACAAACAGTTCTGGCATTAAATTTCTTCATTTAAAAATTGGGTTAAAACATTAACACTTACATTATGTTTAATAAAGGACTCACCAATCCGCTTATTTAATATGAATGTAAGCTCGTTTTGTCTGTTTTTTTTATCAAGTTTGAACTTCTGAATCATTCCGGATGTAGAAATAGATAATTTTTTAATATCATGTAAAGAAGTTGGTAGTTTTGATTTTTGAAGGAGATTAATTACTTTTTTAGTATCATCTGTTGAACAAAAACATAATTTATTTGAGAGCTTAAAAGCTAAACATATTCCTATAGACACAGCTTCTCCATGTATTATTCTTCCATCAAAATTACCAAAGGACTCAATAGCATGAGCAAATGTGTGACCAAGATTAAGAAGAGCTCTTTTTCCTCCTTCTTTTTCATCATTCTTAATAATTTTAGCTTTTATTTCACAAGATTTAGTTATCATTTTCTGTAACTTAATTTTGTCATAAATAAAAATACTGTCATATTCTTGGTTTAACCAATTGAAAAATTCTAGATCCTTTATTAATCCATATTTAACAACTTCTGCAAAGCCAGATCGAAACTCCCGATTTGGAAGTGTTTTAAGTATATTTATATCTGCCAAAACTGCTTGAGGTTGGTGAAAAGAACCAATTAAATTTTTACCTATTTTAGAATTTATACCAGTCTTACCTCCTACAGAACTATCAACCTGTGCTAAAAGAGTGGTAGGAACTTGTATATAATTTATTCCTCTTAACAAAATAGACGCTGCAAAACCAGCAATGTCACCAATAACCCCTCCACCAAATGCAATTATTACATTTTGTCTATCTATTCCATACGTTAATACTTTTTCGATAACTTCATTTAGTTGATTTATATTTTTTGTTTGATCTCCTCCTGGAATATCAATGAAATTCAAAGTTGTTGTTAATTTATTTATAGACTGAACAAACTCCTCAAACTCATTATTGGGACTGGTTTTAACAGAAAAAAAACTGTCATAAATAACAATAACATTTTTTTTATATATAAATTCTTTTAAAATTTCGCCACTACTGCTTAATATATTATCTCCAATAATTATTGGATATGATAAATTTTCTACTTTTCTTTTTAGGGAAACGTTTAAGATTTTTGACTTCATTATGTTTCTTTTTTAGTTCTAATTAGATATTATTTCAGTAATTTTTTCAATTATCTGGTTCTGATTAAGTTTATTAGTATTTAATTGGTCATGACAAAGTGAATAGTATTTAATTCTTTTTTTCAAAAGCTCAGAAATTGATTTCTTAACATCTCCTCTAATCATAGGTCTTTTTGATCCATCTCCAACTCTATTAATCAGTTTCTCGACAGGAGTGTTCAGCCAAATTACATGCGACTTTTTCAATAATAGTGTTCTTGTATTTACGTTGTCAAAAGCACCTCCACCTAAACTTATAACAGAACTTTTATTAGCATGTGATAAAGTATAAATTAATTCTCTAATAATATCTTCTTCAGCTTGTCTAAAAAATTTTTCTCCTTTTTCTTCAAAAATTGTTTTAATTGTATTGTTAAATTTTTGTTCAATTAATAAATCTATATCATAAAAATCAAAAGTAAGATTTTTTGCAATCAGACGGCCAAATTTAGATTTCCCTGTGCCCATCATACCAATGAAAGTTATAATTTTATTATTATTAATACTTTTTAGATTTATTTTATTTTTTTTTAACATCAGAGTAAATTATCATACTAATTTTTCGTAAACATCATATTTTTAGTAAATTTTCAAATTTTATGTTAAGTAATCACGTTAGTAATAGACAAAAACTCGCCATAATTTAAAATTAAAGTCTTAATTATTTTGGAATTGTACATGAAAAATTATAAGTTTTTATTAATCGTGTTTGTTTTTACTGTTCTAGGAGTTTTTGCTACAGTGACATATATTGATATGCCTGCACCTGATAAGTTAAAAAACAAAATTATAGATGTAAATGATAAAATAGTAAGGTAGTCATAATTTGTTCAAAAGAGTATTAAATTTTTTTTTAAGTTGTGGTCTTATTTTTCTATTAAATATGGCTGAAATTGAAGTTTACTCCCAAACTACTAAATCAACTAATAAAGAACCTTTGGATAATAATAAAAATTCTATTGTAAAAGTAAGTAAATTAGAAAAGCCTTCATTGGGATCACTAGGCATCAAAACAGACATAAATGAAATAATGGGTCTAGATATTTGGACTAAAATGAAGGCGTCTGATATAATTAAACATTTTAATTATATTCCAGACATACTATTAAGTAAAAGCCTACACATTTTTTTAAGCGATTTGTACTTAAGCACGTCTAATCCACCAATTGGTAATTCAGATAATATAGTTAAATTCTTAGAAACTAGATTATATAAAATTAAAAGTGGTGGAGAGAGCCAAAAATTATATCAATTAGTTACTCAGCTGCCAGGAGGCAAAAGGTGGGATTTTTGGAAACGTTGGCAGACAGAATATGAACTAATAAACCGTCAAGATAAAAAAGCGTGCCAATATGTTAATAAAAAATCAAAAGTTAATTCGGATAACTTCTGGCAAATGGCTCGAATTTTTTGTCTTGCGATAGACGGTAAAGTAAACCAGTCAGAGTTTATACTGGATTTAATAAAATCAAGAGGTTTTTCAGACAAAATTTTTGAAAATTTATTTCAGATTATTAATAATAACGAAAAAACTTTTAATTTGGAAAATGAATATAATAAAATTCAGCCTTTACATGTAATTATGATGGATACTTTAAAGATACCAATTAAAGCAAATTACATTGCTCATTTTGCGGTTGAGTATACAGATTCCCTTTTATCACTTACTTATTTAACTCCGAGTGCTAGATCTTTTCTATTAGACAAAAAAATGAATTATAGTTTTGTAAATGTTAATGAAATAATTGAAAATTATAAATCTGTGGCCGATGGTAATATTGATATAAAAAAAGCTTTATCTAGTTATACAAAAAAACCTAATGGGTTGAATAGAGCTAACGTTTGGCTAGCAATAATAACGATGAAGGATGAAATTAAAAAAGCAGAGTCAATAATAACTTTTATTAAATTTGAAATTAGAAATGGAAGATTTAAAGATATTGCCGATTTATATATACCTGTTTTAGAAAAGATAGATAAATCTTCTCTGACAAAAGAACTAAATAATTCAATAGATAGATTGATGATAATTTCCAAACCAAAATTACATCCAGATAATAGTTTAGCAAATATAATAATGTTAGAGAAAGACAAGACTTGGAATTGGGAAATAATTCTAAAAGAAAGAGCATGGCCTATCATTCCTATTATTGAAAAATCAGGGATGAAAGAACCAAGTTCAATTGAATGGCTTGATTATGTAAATAGTTCAGATGAAAAAAAATTGGACGACAATAGTTTTATTCGATGGGAAAATAGTTATAGTTTAAAAAACTTTATTTTAAGAAAATCTATAGAACAAGCTGCTGATAATGACAGAAAAGCGCTAACAGTTTTACTTATTGGTAGATTAATGGATGACACTACATTAGTTGATTTTGATATAAACAACATGATTACTATAAGGTCGGCACTTATTAAAATAGGTTTATTAGATTTAGCTGATAAAATTACTTATGAAATAATGACCTCAAAGTTTATTAATTTTTAAAAAAGTTTTATAAATGAAAAAAAACAAAGATCAAAATATCGAGTTAATTAACAAAATAATAAATGTTATTAGTTTAGAAAAAGGCCTATCCAAAAATACTAAAAGTGCATATAGATCTGATATAAATTTAATATTTAATTTATTTCACGACAATAATATCAATGCTCTAGAAGCGCAAGAACACGATTTTAAAGAAATATTTCTTTTATTAAGAAGTAAGAATTTTAAACCAAGCTCATTAAATAGAAAACTTTCATCACTTAAACAATTTTATCAAATTTTAAAAGAAGAAGGGTATATAAAAATAAACCCCTTGAGTAATCAAGAAAGTTTTAAAAAGCATGTAAAATTACCTAAATCTTTATCAGAAAATGTTATGATTTCGCTTTTAGAAAAAGCTAAGTATGATTACGAAAAATCACAAGATTTATCTCTTCAAAAAAATAAATGTTTGCGTACCTTGACAATACTAGAGATTTTATACTCAACAGGTATGAGGATTACTGAGTTATTAGAATTGCCATTATCAGACTTTATAAATATAACTGAAAAGTTGCAAATTAAAGGTAAAGGTGACGTTTATAGAATGGTCGCTTTTAATAAAGAAGCTAAAAGTGCAATAGATATTTGGCTAGAGCATAGATCTACTTTACAGGGATCAATAGATAATAAATATATGTTTCCTGACAAAAAAGGTAGCGGGCATATCTCACGTCAAATTATTTACAAAGACTTATCTTGTTTGTCAAAAAGTATAGGCATTGATAAAAAGGAAATTTCACCTCATAACATTAGGCATAGTTTTGCGACTCATATGCTAAATCGAGGGGCTGATTTAAGATCTTTACAAAAATTGCTAGGTCATGCTGATATTAGCACTACTGAAATATATACTTACGTCAAATCAGAGAGGCTCTCAGGCCTTATTAAAGATACTCACCCTTTAAATAAAATGGATTTTAAAAATAACAAAGGCTTTTAATATGATTAAACATTTTCTATCTTTTGAAAAACAAATATCAGATCTTGAAGGAAAAATAGAAGAGTTACGTCATTTATCTTCTGGGACTGATATAAATATAGCTAAAGAAATTGGTAAACTTCAAGGGGCAGTTTCAGAGGAATTAAAATCTACTTATTCACAACTTACCCCGTGGCAGAAAGTTCAGGTTTCTAGACATCCTGAAAGGCCTCATTTTCAAGATATTGTTAAACAATTATTTGAATGTTACATACCTCTTTCCGGTGACAGAAATTTTTCTGACGATAATGCCCTTACAGGTGGAACAGCAATTTTTAAAGGTAAAAGCATTATTGTTATGGGTATTGATAAAGGAAAAAATACAGATGACAGAATTTTAAAAAATTTTGGTATGGCTAGGCCTGAAGGCTATAGAAAAGCAGTACGACTTATGGAGTTGGCAGATAAATTTCTTATGCCAATAATTATGTTTGTTGATACTGCTGGAGCATACCCAGGACAAGGAGCCGAACAAAGGGGACAGGCAGAGGCTATAGCTAGATGCATACAAAAAAGTTTAGAAATCAGAGTGCCAACTATATCAATAATTACAGGTGAAGGTGGTTCTGGCGGAGCGGTTGCTCTAGCTGTCGCAAACAATACTTTAATGTTAGAGCATGCTATTTATTCTGTTATTTCACCCGAAGGTTGTTCTTCTATCTTGTGGAGAAGTACAGATAATGCAGACAAGGCGGCAGAAGCTTTAAAATTAACCGCACAAGATATGGAAAGATTTAAAATCATTGATGAAGTAATCCCAGAACCTGTTGGCGGTGCTCATAGAAATCCTGAGAAGGCTATAAATGCCATAGGAAATGTTATAGAAAAAAGACTAGACACTTTATTATCAATAAGTAAAGAAGAAATCATAAAACAAAAAGAAGATAAATATTTAAATATTGGTTGAATATTTTTTTTTGCTAAATATATTTGGAATTGCTTGTCTGGCTAATGTAACTTCTTGTAAATTTATTCTTGTATAAATTAAGCCTTCCTTTTTCTTCGCGTCACTCAAAATTTTCCCCCAAGGAGAAATAATCAAAGAATGTCCAAAACTTGTTCTTCCACATTGATGTTTACCACTTTGAGCTGGCGCAATTATAAATGAACCGGTTTCAATAGCTCTAGCTTTCAATAGCGTGTGCCAATGATGCGGACCAGTAACATTCGAGAAAGCTGAAGGAACAGTGATGATTTCTGCACCATTTTTAGCTAAATCTTGGTATAAATTTGGAAATCTTAGATCATAGCAAATCGTCATTCCGATTTTTAATTTATTTTCTTTTATTTCGCCAATAACAGCTTTATTCCCAGATGAGTAAGTATCTGATTCTCTATAAATATCACCATTTGGTAAATTAACATCATATAAATGTATTTTATCATATTTACACAAAACTTTTCCATCGGGGCCAATTAAGAAGGATCTATTAGTTATTTTATTTTCTAACTTTATTGGTAAAGAACCAATTAAAATATAAACCGCATTTTTTTTGGCCAATGCCATCAGAGTTTGTAGGCTAAAATTTTTCAATTCTGGTTTTGCTAATTCTTTTGTAATTGTTGAATTTTCATGAAGAGAAGTAGCGCATTCAGGCAAAGCAATAAATTCAGCACCCAAATCAACGGCTTCTTTTATTAATTTCTTTATAATTTTTAAAGTAAGTAGTTCATCCTTAGTTGAAGCGTATTGAAGGCATGCGATTGATAGATGTTTTGATATATTATTTATTGAAAAATCTCCAATCCATTTTCTTGATCAAGTTTATACAATTCGTCGCACCCACCAATATGTTGGTCATCAAAAAAAATTTGTGGTACCGACGTTCTCCCATTTGATCTATTAATCATTTCTTTTTTCTTTTCATAGTTTATATCAATATTAATTTCATCAAAAAGAATGTTTTTTCTTTTTAATAAAGATTTTGCTTTGTAGCAAAATCCACATAAAGAACTTGTATATATAACTACCTTGTTAAGTTTGTTCATGAGTATTCCTAAATCATTTAAATTTTTAAAATAGATCTTGTAAACAATATATTAGAGCATCATCAGCAGGTGGCATTTTATAATCTCGAAGCATATTTGGTTTGACCCATTCTAATTTATTATTTTCCATAGACATAGGTACCCCATCCCATCTTCTACAAATATACAAAAGCAATAACAATTGAAAATTGTTATAATCAAACTCACTAAAAGATAAAGGGGCTATACATTTGTTATTTATATCAATATTTAATTCTTCTTTAACTTCTCTAATTAAAGCTTTTTCGGGAGTTTCACCTTCTTCAACTTTACCTCCAGGAAATTCCCAAAATCCAGACAGGTGTTTTTTTTCAGGTCTTTTTGATAATAAAATCTCGTTTTCATTATTTATAAGAGCAATTGAAACAACAATTTTTAAATTTTTATGATCTATAATCGGCATTAATCTGAATATATTTATGTGTTAAATCACACGTATATACTTTTCCACAACATTTACCCACCCCAACATCTATTGACAAATAAACTTCATCTTGTTTTAAGTGTTTTGTTGCTCGAGCTTCTGAATAGTTCTTATGAATCATCCCTTTATTAGTGACTAATTCATCACCTATGTAAATTTTAATCTTATCTCTCTCCGCACGTTCTCCTGATTTACCTATAGCCATAATTATTCTGCCCCAATTAGCATCTTCTCCAGCAATTGCAGTTTTAACCAAGGGAGAATTAGCGATAGAAAGGGCAATTTTTTTCGCTGATTTTTTTGTTTTAGCACCTGTAACATTAATGGTAATAAATTTTGATGCACCCTCGCCATCTTTAATAATTAATTTTGCTAATTCTAACATTAGGCTAGATAAAGTAATTTTGAACTCTTTAAGGCGTCTGTCAGAATATTTTGTAATTAAGTTATGATTAGCCATTCGTGTGGCAGTCAATAAAACTGTATCACTTGTTGATGTGTCACTGTCTACAGTTATTGAATTAAAACTAGTTTCGTTTGCTTTTGCTAGGATCCTTTGAAGAATGTCTGAATGTAAATTGGCATTGGTAAAAATAAACCCTAACATTGTCGCCATGTTTGGTGCTATCATGCCTGAGCCTTTAGTTATACCGACAATGTCAATTTCAATACCATCAATTTTACATGTTCTCATTACAACTTTAGGGAAAGTGTCGGTTG
>QBXD01000030.1 GCA_003283875.1 SAR116 cluster bacterium AG-321-A13
CTTAAACCTTCATCCATTGCAATTGGTGCAATTAACTCAACTGTTATTGCTATATTATCCCCAGGCATAACCATTTCTGTTCCTGATGGAAGCTCTACAGCCCCAGTTACGTCAGTAGTTCTAAAATAAAATTGTGGACGATAATTACTAAAAAAAGGTGTATGCCTTCCACCTTCATCTTTAGTTAATATGTAAGCCTCGCCCTTAAATTTTGAATACGGCTTGATTGAACCAGGTGCAGATAAAACTTGACCTCGTTCAACTTCTTCTCTTTTTGTACCTCTTAAAAGAACACCAACATTATCACCAGCTTCACCAGAATCTAATAACTTACGAAACATTTCAACACCAGTACATGTTGTCTTAGTTGTTTCCTTTATGCCAACAATCTCTATTTCTTCACCAACTTTCACAACACCTCTTTCTACACGACCTGTAACAACAGTTCCTCTTCCAGATATAGAAAAAACGTCTTCAATAGGCATTAAAAAAGGCTTATCTTTGTCACGAGCTGGTTGAGGAATATAAGTATCAACAGCAGTCATTAATTCTGTAATCGAATTCAGACCAATAGCTTCATCACGATTCTCTAGAGCCGCTAGTGCACTTCCTTTTATAATAGGAATGTCGTCACCAGGAAAATCATAACTACTTAAGAGTTCACGAATTTCTAATTCCACTAGTTCTAATAATTCTTCATCATCAACTTGATCAACTTTATTCATGTAAACTACTAATGAAGGAACACCTACCTGACGCGCTAAAAGTATATGTTCTTTGGTTTGAGGCATAGGACCATCAGCAGCATTCACAACTAAAATAGCGCCATCCATTTGAGCCGCGCCGGTGATCATGTTCTTGACATAGTCAGCGTGACCTGGACAGTCAACATGAGCATAATGACGATTTTCAGTAGAATATTCAACATGAGCAGTAGATATAGTTATACCTCTCTCTCTTTCTTCAGGCGCTTTATCAATTTGGTCATAAGCAGAAAAGTCAGCACGACCAGCATCAGCCATAACTTTTGTAATTGCTGCAGTTAAAGTGGTTTTCCCATGATCAACGTGGCCTATTGTACCAATGTTAACGTGTGGTTTACTACGATCAAATTTTTCTTTAGACATCTTATATGACCTTTCTTTATATAATTGTTTAGGCTAACTTAGCCTTAACTTCGTCGGCAACGGCTTGAGGAACTTGATCATAATGATCAAAAATCATTGTGTATTGAGCCCTACCTTGACTCATTGACCTCAGGTTATTTACATAACCGAACATATTGGCTAAAGGAACCATAGCATTAATTACCTGGGCATTGCCCCTAGCATCCATTCCATTAACCTGACCTCTTCGGCTATTTAAATCACCTATAATATCTCCCATGTATTCTTCAGGTGTAACACATTCAACTTTCATTATAGGCTCAAGTAAAACTGGCGAAGCCTTTGCCATACCTTCCCTAAATGCAGCTCTCGCGGCTATTTCAAAAGCCATAACGGATGAATCTACATCGTGATATGCGCCGTCATGAAGATTAACCTTGAAGTCGATAGCTGGAAAACCTGCTATAATACCAGCATCCTTAGCTTGTACTAAACCTTTTTCCACGCCCGGTATGTATTCAGTTGGAATATTACCACCTTTAATTGAATTCAAAAATTCAAAGTCTTTATCAGGGTTTGGTGAAAATGTCATTTTAACTCGAGCAAACTGACCAGATCCGCCCGATTGTTTTTTATGAGTATAGTCAACTTCAATTTCTTTCGTAATAGTTTCTCTATAGGCAACTTGCGGAGCGCCAATGTTTGCCTCAACTTTGAATTCGCGTTTCAGTCGATCTATTAATATATCAAGATGAAGCTCACCCATACCTTTCATAATAGTTTGGCCTGATTCAATGTCTGTAGACACCTGAAAAGAGGGGTCTTCAGCAGCTAATCTTGCAAGGCCTGTGGACATTTTCTCTTGATCATTCTTAGACTTAGGTTCAACTGCAATTTCGATTACCGGATTTGGAAATGACATTGTTTCCAATACAACAGATTTTAATGGATCACACAAAGTATCTCCAGTAGTTGTCTCTTTCATACCCGCTAATGCAACAATATCACCAGCAAATGCTTCATCTATCTCTTCTCTATTATTAGAGTGCATCATCATCATTCTTCCAACTCGCTCTTTTTTTCCTTTGGTAGAATTAAGAAGAGAATCTCCTTTTTTTATGGAACCTGAATATATTCTTAAAAAAGTTAAAGAACCTACAAATGGATCATTCATTATTTTAAAGGCGAGACCAGAAAAAGGCTCTTGATCGCTAGCCTTTCTTTCAACATTTCTAGTTTCCGTAACGTCACCAGGTAAAAAACCAAGATAAGCAGGCACATCTAATGGATCAGGAAGGTAATCAATTACAGAGTTTAACATCGTCTGAACACCCTTGTTTTTGAAAGCTGAACCACACAAAATTGGTACAAAATCCATAGCAAGGGTACCTTTCCTAATTAAATTTCTTAAAGAAATTTCATCAGGCTCCTCACCCTCTAGATATTTCTCCATCCAAACATCATCTTGTTCAACTGCCAACTCTATTAGGTCAGCCCTCATAGACTTAGCCTTCTCCTGCAAATCTTCTCTAATTTCACATATTGTCCAGGAAGCGCCTAAATCTTCCGAGTCCCAAACCCACTCTTTCATGGAAACTAAATCTACAAGACCTGCAAACTCATTTTCTGCGCCAATTGGTAAATTAATAGGTAAAGGGGTAGCTCCTGTCCTATCTCTTACCATATCTACACACTTAAAAAAATCAGCACCAATCTTATCCATTTTGTTAACGAAAACTATTCTAGGCACTTTGTATCTATCAGCCTGCCTCCATACTGTTTCGGTTTGAGGTTCAATCCCAGCATTAGCGTCAAGAACAACGACAGCACCATCAAGTACTGCTAGTGATCTTTCAACTTCAATAGTAAAGTCAACATGACCTGGTGTATCTATAATATTAAACCTAAATTTAGCCTCATCTTCCGACGATCCATAATGTGAATCATAACCTTTACCGTCTTCTGTTCTCGTCCAAAAACATGTTGTAGCAGCAGAAGTGATTGTAATACCTCGCTCTTGCTCTTGCTCCATCCAATCCATTGTAGCATTTCCATCGTGGACCTCACCAATTTTATGTGATCTGCCAGTGTAATAGAGAACTCTTTCGGATGTTGTAGTCTTACCAGCATCAATATGAGCAATAATGCCAAAATTTCTATATCTATTTAAATTGTATCCACGAGACATTTTAATTCCTATATTTTACCAACGGTAATGTGAAAAGGCTTTATTTGCTTCAGCCATTTTATGAGTATCTTCCCTTTTTTTAACAGAAGCACCTCTGTTTGAAGAAGCATCTATTAACTCACCACTAAGTCTTTCTGTCATTGAATTTTCTGACCTATTTCTACTACTATTTATAAGCCATCTAATTGCAAGCGCTAAAGCCCTATCTGACCGAACTTCAACCGGGACCTGATAAGTAGCACCACCAACACGCCTGGATCTAACTTCAAGTTGAGGTTGAACATTACCTAAAGCTTCGTGAAAAATTTTCACAGGCTCAACACCAGCTTTCTTTTCAATAACTTCAAATGCACCATAAACTATCTTCTCAGCAGTGGACCTTTTACCGTCAAACATCAAACAAGATGTGAATTTAGATACAATCTTATCGTTGAACTTCGGATCAGGCATAACTTCTCTTTTTATAGCTTTTCTACGTCTTGACATTTAAATTTCCTTATTATTTAGGTCTTTTTGCACCGTATTTGGATCTTCTTTGACGTCTATCTGAAACTCCTTGTGTATCCAAAGTTCCTCTAATAACGTGATATCTTACACCAGGTAGATCTTTAACCCTACCTCCCCTTATCATCACAACAGAATGTTCTTGTAAATTATGACCTTCACCGGGTATGTAGGATGTAACCTCAAAACCGTTTGTAAGCCTAATCCTAGCAACCTTTCTTAGAGCAGAATTTGGTTTCTTGGGAGTAGTAGTATATACTCGTGTACATACACCTCTTTTTTGAGGGCAAGATTGCATGGCAGGAACTTTTGTTTTATTAATTGGTCGATTACGACCATGCCTTATAAGCTGATTAATAGTAGGCATTTAAAAATCCTTCATAAAAAAACAGTAGCTGAAACAAGCCTTAAATACGAATAAAGGGCTAGCGTCTAATTAAAATTACAACCAGAACCCAATATTTGCGGGATTATATTCTTAACTTAGTCAATGGTCAAGGACAAAATACATGCTGATGATTAATTTACATGCATTTGTCAATCTAGTTTTTCTTCCATTTCTTCAATCAATACAGGCTCTTCTTGTGCCATACTATCTAAAATTTCTTTATCTCTTTTACTAGCAGTCATTCTAAGTTTGTTAACAATTGAACCTGTTCCAGCAGGTACTAAGCGTCCGACAATAACATTTTCTTTCAACCCAGAAAGAGCATCAGATTTGCCTGATACTGCAGCTTCAGTTAAAACACGTGTTGTTTCCTGAAAAGAAGCTGCAGATATAAAACTTTCTGTTTGCAAGCTAGCTTTAGTTATACCTAATAAAACTGAAACTCCTTTTGCAGGCTCAAAACCCTCTTTGAGAGCTTTTTCATTAGCTAATTTAAATTCTAATCTGTTTACATGCTCTCCGTTAAGAAATGTTGTGCCACCATGATCAGTTATTTCAGTTTTTTGCAGCATTTGTCTTACAATAACTTCAATATGTTTATCATTAATCTTAACTCCTTGTAACCTATAAACATCCTGAACTTCTTTAACTAAGTAATCTGCCAAAGCTTCCACACCTAGTATATTAAGTATATCGTGTGGAACTGGACTGCCATCAATTATCATGTCACCTTTTCTAATAAAGTCACCTTCTTGAACAGCTAGTAATTTTCCTTTTGGAACCATATATTCGACGGCATCAATTTCACTATCTTGCGGAACAACTCTGATCCTTCTCTTAGCTTTATAGTCTGCTCCAAATTCAACTACCCCGTCACTTTCTGAAATTATTGCAAAATCTTTTGGTTTTCTTGCTTCAAACAACTCGGCAACTCTTGGCAATCCTCCAGTAATATCTCTGGTTTTAGAGCTTTCTCTGGGGATTCGAGCTAAAACTGCTCCAGCTTTGACCTTACTTCCATTTTCAACACTTAAAATTGCATTCATGGACATAAAATATCTGGCTTCTAATCCATTTGGTAAATTTATTACTTCTCCATTAGAATCTCTCAAAGTTATTCTTGGCCTCAAATTTGATCCACCAGATTGTTGCTTCCAATCCATTACAACTTTACTTCCTATACCAGTCGATTCGTCAATTGTTTCTCTCATGGAAATGCCTTCAACAAGATCAACATAATGAGCAGTTCCTTCTTTTTCTGTAATAATTGGTATTGTGTATGGATCCCATTCAGCTAATATTTGACCAGCTTTCACAATGGAATCATCTTTTTTTAACAACTTAGCTCCGTATTGAAGACGATATCGAGCTTTTTCTCTTCCTTGATCATCTAAAATAAGCATTTCAGATGAACGAGAAAGAACAACCTCACTACCATCTTCTGTTGTTACTAAAGAAGTATTATCCAACCTTATTTTGCCATCAAAAGGTGCCTCAATTTTAGATTGTTCCGCACCACGTTGAGCAGCGCCACCAATATGAAATGTTCTCATTGTTAGCTGAGTGCCAGGTTCACCTATCGATTGAGCGGCAATAACTCCTACAGCTTCTCCAATGTTAACTGGAGTACCTCTAGCCAGATCTCTTCCATAACATGATGCACAGATACCTGGTTGTGTTTCACAAGTTAAGGCAGATCTAACTTTAACTTGATCAATACCAGCCTTTTCTATCTTTTCAATATCATCCTCAGTTATAATAATACCTCTATGTAAAATAATAGTATTATCTTTTGAATCTATAATGTCAGAAGCCGCAGTTCTACCCAAAATCCTTTCAGCAAGAGGTTCAATAATGTCTCCACCTTCAATTACAGCCCTCATTACAAAACCATTTTCTGTGCCACAATCTTCTTCAGTAACTATACAATCTTGGGCGACATCAACTAATCTTCTTGTTAGATATCCAGAGTTAGCTGTTTTTAAAGCTGTGTCCGCGAGTCCTTTTCTGGCACCATGGGTAGAATTAAAATATTCAAGAACATTTAAACCATCTTTGAAAGATGATTTGATAGGTGTTTCAATAATTTCACCTGAAGGCTTAGCCATCAAGCCTCTCATACCTGCTAATTGTTTAATTTGAGCCGCAGATCCCCTAGCCCCTGAATGAGCCATCATCCAAACTGAGTTCACAGGCTCTCCAACCTTTATGGTTGAAATATTCTTCATCATTTCAGCAGCAACATCATCAGAGCATTTAGACCAAACATCAACAACTTTATTATATTTTTCGCCTTGAGTAATCAATCCATCTTGATACTGTTGTTCAAAATCCTTAACTTGTTTTTCTGCTTGCATCATGAGTTCTGATTTAGCTTTTGGCGTTTCAAGATCAGAAATACCAAAAGATATACCAGCAGTACAAGCATGCCTAAAACCCATTGCCATGAGCTGATCACAAAAGATAACGGTATCTTTTTGCCCACAATGTCGATAAACGTAATCAATGACATTAGTAACTTCTTTTTTTGTCATCAACTTATTAATAGTATTAAAATCTACCGACTTATGTTGAGGAAGTAGTGTTGAAAGTTTAGCTCTTCCTGGAGTTGTTTCAACAATTTTTACAATATTTTTGCCTTCATTATCATACGTATTAACCCTAACTTTAATCTTCGCTTGAAGTTCAACTTGAGAATTGTCTAGGGCCATTAAAACTTCCGTAGGAGATGAAAATATCATACCCTCACCTTTCAGAGAATCACTTATCATAGATAAATAATATAAACCTAATATGATATCTTGTGATGGCACGATGATAGGTTTTCCACTTGAAGGAGATAATATATTATTTGTTGACATCATCAAGACTCTTGCTTCAAGTTGAGCCTCTAGTGATAGAGGAACATGAACTGCCATCTGATCACCATCAAAATCAGCATTAAAAGCTGTACATACAAGTGGATGTAAATTTATTGCTTTTCCTTCAATCAAAACTGGTTCAAATGCTTGTATTCCTAATCGATGCAATGTTGGTGCCCTATTAAGCATAACGGGATGCTCTCTTATCACCTCTTCAAGAATGTCCCAAACTTCAGGTCTTTCTTTTTCAACCATTCTTTTAGCTGCTTTTACAGTACTTGCTAACCCATAAAGTTCTAATCTTGAATAAATGAACGGTTTAAACAATTCTAAAGCCATTTTTTTTGGAAGGCCACATTGATGTAACTTTAATTCAGGTCCAACAACAATTACGGATCTACCAGAATAATCAACTCGTTTTCCTAGTAAGTTTTGTCTAAATCTTCCCTGTTTACCCTTAAGCATGTCAGATAAAGATTTTAATGGCCTTTTATTTACCCCTGTTATTACTCTGCCTCGTCTACCATTATCAAACAAAGCATCTACAGATTCTTGTAGCATTCTCTTTTCATTACGAATAATAATATCAGGCGCCCTTAACTCAATAAGTCTTTTTAAACGATTATTCCTATTTATAACCCTTCTGTACAAATCATTTAGATCAGAAGTTGCAAATCTTCCACCATCCAGCGGTACTAAAGGACGTAGTTCGGGTGGGATAACTGGAACAACCTCGAGAATCATCCATTCTGGTTTAGCACCGGATTCAATAAAAGATTCTATCAATTTAAGTCTTTTTACTAATTTTTTTCTTTTGATTTCAGAACCTGTTTTGGACAAATCATCACGTATTTTTATAAGTTCTTCTTCTAAATCCATTTCAGTTAAGATTCTTTTAATTGCTTCCGCACCTATTGAAACTTCAAAACTTTCATCACCAAATTCATCAAGAGCACCGTCATAATCTTCTTCAGTTAATAATTGACCTTTTGTTAACGAAGTTAAACCGGGCTCAGTAACTAAAAAGTATTCAAAATAGAGAACTCTTTCTAAATCCTTGAGGGTCATATCTACAAGTAAGCCTATACGTGAAGGTAATGATTTTAAAAACCATATATGTGCAACTGGAGCAGCGAGATCAATATGCCCCATCCTCTCTCTTCTTACCTTAGAAAGAGTTACCTCTACCCCACACTTTTCACATATAATACCCCTGTACTTCATACGCTTATATTTGCCACATAAACACTCATAGTCTCTTACGGGCCCAAATATCTTTGCACAAAAAAGACCATCACGTTCTGGCTTAAAAGTTCTGTAGTTTATTGTTTCTGGCTTTCTAATTTCACCAAAGGACCAACTTTTTATGGCCTCTGGTGATGCTATAGAAATACTAATTTGGTCAAAACTTTGTGTTGAACCTGTTTGGCCAAAAGAATTCATAAGTTCATTCATTTGCGTTCCTATTCTTTTTAAAAATCAATAAATTATTCAACTAAATCCATATTTACATTTAAACCTAAAGATTTTAACTCTTTGATTAAAACATTAAATGATTCTGGAATACCTGCTTCAAAATCGTCATCACCCTTGATTATCGATTCATAAACTTTTGTTCTACCAGAAACATCGTCGGATTTAACAGTAAGCATTTCTTGTAGGGTATAGGCGGCACCATATGCTTCTAGAGCCCACACTTCCATTTCACCAAATCTTTGACCGCCAAATTGAGCCTTGCCACCAAGAGGTTGTTGAGTTACTAGAGAATAGGGACCAATCGATCTTGCATGTATTTTATCATCTACTAAATGATGTAATTTTAACATGTAGATATAACCAACCGTAACTTTTCTATCAAAAACTTCGCCTGTTCTACCATCAGTTAACCAAACTTGACCTGTTTCGTCTAGATCTGCCAAATTCAGAATATTTCTAACATCTTTTTCACTAGCTCCGTCAAAAACTGGGGTAGCCATCGGCACACCTCTTCTTAAGTTAAGAGCTTGCTGCATTAAATCGTTATCATTCATCTTTGAAAAATCGGATTTATATTGCTTTTCTCCATAAATTTGAGTTAAAAAAGTTCTAATATTTTCGTTTTTAGCATCGTGATTACTCTCGATCATTTTACCAATCTTATCACCTAAACCAGAAGCAGCCCAACCCAAATGAGTTTCTAATATCTGTCCAACATTCATTCTAGAAGGAACACCTAAAGGATTCAATACAACATCAACAGGCGTACCATCTTTTGTATAAGGCATATCTTCAGAAGGAATAATTCTTGAAATAACCCCTTTATTGCCGTGTCTTCCTGCCATTTTGTCTCCTGACTGAAGTTTTCTTTTAACTGCAACAAAAACTTTAACCATCTTCATTACACCAGGCAGTAATTCGTCACCTCTTTGCAACTTATCAACCCTGTCATTAAATCTATTTTCTAAGGTTTTTATAACCCCATCAAAATGATTAGATAATTTTTCAATCTTTTTCTGAACTTTATCATCTTCAATCTTAATTGTTCTGATATCGTTTCGAGATAATTCTGAAATAATTTCCTCAGTCAATAAATCCCCATTTTTTAACATTTTAATAGATGAACCGTGTATCTTATTACCAATAATATATTCTTTAAGACGTCCATAAAAACCTCTTTCAAGAATAGTTTTTTCATCATCTCTATCCTTAGCGAATTTTTCTATTTCAGCCCTTTCAATAGCTCTAGCTCTTTCATCTTTGTCAACACCTCTTCTGGAGAAAACTCTGACATCAACAATAGTACCTGAAACTCCTGGTGGAACTTTTAATGATGTATCACGAACATCTGAGGCTTTCTCTCCAAATATGGCTCTAAGCAATTTTTCCTCAGGTGTCATTGGGCTTTCACCTTTAGGCGTAACTTTACCAACCATTATATCACCCTGTTTAACTTCAGCACCGATATATACCATACCAGCCTCATCTAAATTTCTTAGAGCTTCTTCACCAATATTTGGAATATCACGAGTTATTTCTTCCTGGCCTAACTTTGTATCTCTTGCCATTACTTCAAATTCTTCTATGTGGATAGAAGAAAAAACATCTTCTTTAACTATTCTTTCAGAAATCAAAATTGAATCTTCAAAATTATAGCCATTCCAGGGCATAAACGCCACTAAGACATTTCTACCTAAAGCTAATTCTCCGTCTTCAGTAGCTGGGCCATCAGCAATTATGTCTCCACTATTAATTATGTCACCCACTTGAACCAACGGCCTTTGATTTATACAAGTATTTTGGTTACTCCTTTGAAATTTCAATAATGAGTAAATATCTACTGGACTTACGTCAGCTGCATCGGCAGAATGAGCTCGAATAACTATCCTTGTAGCATCAACTTGGTCAACTACTCCTGATCTTCGCGCTACTAGAGTTACACCTGAATCCTGCGCTACCGTGGCTTCTATCCCAGTACCTACGAGAGGACTTTCAGATTTTACTAATGGAACTGCTTGTCTCATCATATTAGACCCCATTAAAGCTCTGTTTGCATCATCATTTTCTAAAAACGGTATTAAAGCAGACGCAACAGAAACCAATTGTTTAGGTGAAACATCCATAAGATTAATATCACCTGGGTTAGCTAAACCAATATCCCCTCCTTTTCTGACAGGAAGTAGATCATCAGTAAAATTGTCCGAACTATCTAATTCCGCATTAGCTTGTGCAATTGTAAACTTACCTTCTTCTATAGCAGAAACGTAAACAACATCTTTAGTCACTTTACCATTGTCTACTTTCCTGTAAGGTGTTTCAATAAAACCATATTGATTTATCTGAGCAAAAGTTGCCAAAGAATTTATTAGTCCAATATTGGGTCCTTCTGGTGTCTCAATAGGGCAAATCCTACCATAGTGTGTGGGATGGACATCTCTAACTTCAAACCCAGCTCTTTCTCTTGTAAGTCCACCTGGGCCTAGTGCAGAAACTCTTCTTTTATGTGTAATCTCTGAGAGAGGGTTGGTTTGATCCATAAATTGAGATAATTGGCTTGAGCCAAAAAATTCTCTAAGTGATGCTGCAGCTGGCTTTGCATTAATAAGATCTTGGGGCATTAAATTTTCAATTTCATTTGCTGAGCTCATTCTTTCTTTAATCGCTCTTTCCATTCTTGAAAGACCTACCCGATATTGATTTTCTAATAACTCACCAACTGACCGTACCCTTCTATTACCTAAATGGTCTATATCGTCTATTTCTCCATGGCCATCTTTAAGAGAAATTAATTCTTTTATAATTTCCAGAACATCAACTTTTCGCAAAACTCTTATACTGTCATCAACTTCTAAGTTTAAACGTGCTGACATTTTAACCCTACCTACTGCAGACAAATCATATCTTTCTTCATCAAAGAATAAATTGTTAAATAAAATCTCAGCAGTTTCATGAGCAGGAGGTTCACCAGGTCTCATAACTCTATATATGTCAACTAATGCCTCTTCCCTAGAAGCATTTTTATCCAATGCCAATGTATTTCTT
>QBXD01000031.1 GCA_003283875.1 SAR116 cluster bacterium AG-321-A13
AAAAATTTGGGTAGAATGACGACAGATCAAAAAAGCCAAATAATTAAATTATTTAAATCAGATACTGACATGAGTGTTTTAAATGATAGAGATTTAATAATAGAAGCTGTTTTTGAAAATATGGATGTGAAAAAAGAAGTTTTTATTAAACTAAATAAAATATGCAGTCAAAAATGTATTCTAGCCTCAAATACAAGTTATTTGGATGTAAATGAAATTGCGACAGTAGTTGATAATCCAGATAGGGTTATAGGCCTTCATTTTTTTTCACCTGCTAATATTATGAAATTGCTAGAAATTGTCGTGGCAGATAATACTTCAGAGAATACAGTAGCAACTGCGTTCATGTTAGCCAAAAAAATGCGAAAAGTTCCTGTGCGTTCTGGAGTTTGTGATGGATTTATCGGTAATAGAATCCTTTCAAAATACTTGGTCGGGACTTATCACATGGTAGAAGACGGAGCAAGTCCATTCCATATTGATAAAGTGTTAAGAAAATTTGGATGTGCAATGGGTGTTTTTCAAGTTATAGATCTTGCTGGAGGCGATATAGGCTGGGCTACTAGAAAAAGAAAGGCTCCATTTCGTCATAAAGATGATAGATATGTAGAAATTGCCGATAGAGTATGTGAGAGAGGGTGGTTTGGACAGAAAACTTCAAAAGGTTATTATCTTTATGGGGAAGGTATAGAGCTTTTTACACCAAACCCAGAGATAGAAATGATATGTGATGATGAAAGAAAAAGAGTTGGAATAACTCCTAAAAATTTTTCTGATCAAGAAATATTAGATAGATATATTGCCGCAATGGTATATGAAGGAACCAAAATTTTACAAGAAAAAATTGCCATCAGGCCTTCTGACATAGATGTTGTTTATACTAATGGCTATGGTTTTCCTAAGTGGAGAGGAGGACCTATGAAATATGCTGATATGATTGGTTTAGATAAAGTATTAGCAAATATTGATAAATTTTATCAAGAAGATAAAAGATTTTGGTCTCCACCTCAATTACTTAAAGATTTGGTTAATAATGACAAAAATTTTGATAGCCTTAATTAAGGCTATCAAGAAACAACCGATTAGATTGTTGGGTCTGGATTTACTCTAACAACTAGTTTCCCAAAATTCTTTCCATTTAATAAACCAATGAAAGCATTAGGAGCATTTTCGAGACCATCTACAAAATCTTCCTTATATTTAATTTTACCCTCTTTAATCCAATTAGACAAAGCTATAATTGACTCTTCTCTTTGATCATAATGGTTAAACACTATGAACCCTTTAATCATCATCCTTTTTGTTAAGACTTGTCTAAATAATAGTGGTAAACGATCTTTTTCACCACCAGGCATACTTGTAGCATTATACAAGGAAATTAAACCACAGACAGGTATTCTTGCATAATCATTTAGAAGTGGCATTACAGTATCAAAGGTAATACCACCAACATTTTCCCAATAAATATCCACACCATCGGGACAAGCCGATTTAAGTTGATCTTTAAAATCAGCGTCTTTGTAGTTTATACATTCATCAAAGCCTAATTCTGATTTTGTAAACTCACATTTTTCATTAGTGCCAGCTACGCCAATCACTTTGCATCCATATATCTTCCCAATCTGACCAACAGTCGATCCAACTGCACCTGAAGCTGCAGAAACAACTATAGTTTCACCTTTTTGTGGTTTTGCAAAGTTGTGCATTCCAACATACGCAGTTGTCCCAGGCATTCCCAATACTCCAATAGAGGTAGATAGTGGAGCCATATTTGGATCAATTATTCTTAATTTTTTTTCATCAACAGTAGGATTATCTTGCCAACCGGTTCGACCTTCTACAAAATCCCCAACTTTAAAGTTTTTAGATTTACTTTCTATGACTTGACTTAATGCGCCTGCCTCCATTTCTTCACCAATTGCGACAGGTTTAGCATAGCTTTTTGTATCATTCATTCTACCTCGCATATATGGATCTAAAGACATGTAGATTGTTTTAAGTAAAACCTCTCCTTCTTTTGGTGGCCTGATTTCTTCTTTTACAGTTTTAAAGTTTTGAAGAGTTGGTTCACCATGTGGTCTTTCATTGAGTAAAATTTTGGTGTTCATATAATTTTCTCCGTTTGTTAAAAATTTTTGTAATTGATAGATTGTGACATCTATTTTTATTTAAACTTTTGATAAATAATACTTAAAACATAATGTTGAAAATAAAGATCCTAACCCTAAACATAAAAATGACAAGAGCCAAGCTAAATGACTTGTTTGTCCACCAAAATTATCCAAAACAAAACCAATTATAGGGCCTCCCAAAGCTCCTCCAAAAAAACCGACCATTGAGTGAAGAGCAAGTCTTACACCTCTATCTTCTGGTTTACCATTAATTACTGTTCCAGTTGTTAATGATCCTGAATCAAGTACTATAAGACCATTATAAATTAAAAGCATTAAAAGGGCTAACCAGAAACTAAACCAAAAAGAAATAGCAGTTAAAATTGAACCAATGAAACATAATAATCCCATTTTACTTACTATTCTTGCTCTGTCTTTTCCTATGCAGTATCTAGCACCATAAATAGATGCGAAAATACCCAAAAAGCCCATCAAACCAATACAATTTGCAATGAATGCGTCACTAACTTTGGTGTTAAAATAATTTGAAAGAAATAATATACATGGAAATGTCCAACTTCTAAAGCCAAATAATTCATATGTATGTCCCCCATAGCCTAGTATAAATGGCAATGCTTTCTTATTTCTGAATGTAGTAAAAATAGGGATGATTACATTTATAATTCCTTGATATGGTCTTTTTTCACGTTCTTCAATTTCTTCTCCTGAAAATAACAATAAAGGAAAAGCAGAAATAAACAGAATAATTGACGCAAACAAGAAGGCCCCTTCCCATGAAATTTCAAAACTCTTTATGAAACCAAATAGAGAGAACGAAAATGCGACACCCAATCCAAAAAAAGAGGTGTAAACTGCAACATATTTCTCTCTAGAAATTTTGTTAAGTCTTGAGTTAAGTATTTGTAGTCCAGGCATATAAGTGCCAGCAAGACCTGCACCAACAAGACCCCAATAGATTGAAGCATTAATAACGTTGCTGGCAAAGAAAGAAAATAATAACAAACCTAGGCAACCAATTAGAGAAGAAAAGCAATATAGTTTTCTTGCATCAAAAGTGTCGGTCATGCTCACTAAAAATGGAGTTGCAATAACATATCCAATATAGAATGATCCACTTATCCAACCAGCTTCACTATTTGACAAATTCCATAAGGTTTGAAGGTCTAATAAATAGATAGGCCATACAGCAAATCCAGTCATAGAAAACATCTGTATAAAGCAACTTAAAAAAATAATTCTTGGCATTATATCTTTGAACAATCTGACTAATTATTATTTAATATTTCATTTAACAAGTTTATTATTTAATGTAGATTATAGACTGTTTAAAACTTGTCTATTAATTAAAGGCTAAACATGACTACTCTACAAGAAATTATGTCACCTAAATCGATTGCTATTGTTGGAGCTTCAGATAATAAAGCTAGGATTGGAGGACGTCCATTAGCCCATATGATTGAACAAAAGTTTTCAGGAGGGATTTTTCCAATTAACCCAAATAGAGACAGTGTTCAAGGTATTAAAGCTTACTCTTCTTTATTAGATGTGAAAGAAGATTTAGATTTTATTTTAGTCGCAGTTCCTTCTCAAATAGTTGTATCAGTTCTTGAACAGGCTGTAGAAAAAAAGGCAAAAACAGCATTAATTTTTTCTTCAGGGTTTTCCGAAATAGGTGGTCAAGGACAAATCTATCAAAACCAAATTAAAAAAATTAGTAAAGATAGTGGTTTAAGAATAATAGGCCCAAATTGCCTTGGACTTTTTAACTCAGCTACTAATTTTTATCCAACATTTACATCAACCATAGACAGGGCTACTCCAAAGCCAGGCGGAATATCAATTGCTAGCCAATCAGGCGCTTATGGAAGCCATATATATATGGTAGCTCATCAAAGAGGTTTAGGGATAAGATATTGGATGACAACTGGAAACGAAGTTGACTTGTCAGTAGGAGAAACAATCCAATTAATGGCTGAAGATCCAGATGTTCATTCAATTATGGCATACGCTGAAAGTGTAAAAGATGGAGAGCAATTTACTAAAGCTTTAGACACAGCAAGATCTGAAAAAAAGCCAGTAATTTTTATGAAAGTAGGTAGATCAGAAGTTGGTGCTGCAGCAGCTAACTCTCACACAGCTTCTTTGGCAGGTGAAGACGTTATTTATGATGAAGTGTTAAAAGCTCATGGTGCCTATAGAGTAAGAAGCACAGAAGAAATGTTAGATGTAGCTTATGCAACTAAACCAAGGATATTTCCTGCGGGAAAAAATTTAGGTATAGTAACTATATCAGGAGGAGGCGGTGTATTGATGGCAGATGCTGCGTCCGATGAAAATCTAATAGTTGGTCCCATGCCAGAAGATGCTCAGGATGAATTAAAACAACTTGTTCCTTTTGCATCACCGATGAACCCTGTAGATGTGACAGCTCAATTTTTTAATGATTTATCATTGATACCCAAGTTTACTGACTTAATGCTCTCAAAAGGTGGTTATGATGCATTAATAGGTTTCTGGACATCTGTTGCAGGCTCTCCAGTTTTATCAAAACCCCTTTTATCATCTCTTAAACAGGCTATGAAAGGGTACGAAGATAAATTATTCATAAATTGTATGGTTGCGCCTCAGGAATACGTTAAAATGTACGAAAAAGAAGGGTTTCCATGTATTGAAGATCCTACAAGAGCTATTATAGCAATGTCTGCATTAATGTTTTTTGGAGAAAAATTTAATCTAAATGAGGCTAAACAAGATTTTAAAAAAAATGATTATGTCATAAAAATACCTGAAAAGAAATTAAACGAAATCGACTGTAGTGAAATTTTAAGGGCTGCTAATTTACCAGTTGTAAAATCTTTCCAGATTAAAAACTTAGATGATTTATCCTCCCTTTTTAAAAATGATGATACCAAATATGTAATGAAGATTTTGTCATCAGACATTCAACATAAAACAGAAGTTGGTGGTGTAATTTTAGAAATTAAAAATATTGATCAGGCTAGAGAAGCTTTCAAAAAAATTCATAAAAATGTTAATGAAAAAGCTCCTAAGGCTATAATTGACGGGGTTATGATTTCACCAATGATAAAAGGAGGAATTGAATGCATTTTAGGTGCTAAAATTGACCCAGTATTTGGACCAATAGTTATGTTTGGTCTTGGTGGAATATATACGGAGGTAATGAAAGATATTTCTTTTGCTGAAGCTCCAGTATCTTCTGAGAAAGCTGAAAAAATGATTTTGTCTTTAAAAAGTAAAGATGTTTTTTTTGGTACTAGGGGTCAACCTTCTGTTGATATAAAGTCTTTAATAACAGCGATTGTAAACTTATCTAATTTAATTGCAGCTAATTTTGATCGGATTGATCAAGTTGAAATGAACCCAATTTTAGTCAGTGAGAATAGTGTTATTGCGCTTGATGCATTGATTGTAACTAAATAGAATTTAAAAAAGGAAGAAAAATGCCAGAAAACTTAAAAGGATTAGTTGGCCCAGAACAACAATTTAAAAATTATTTGTCTGAAGGAAAATTTATGATCCAAAGGTGTAAAAGTTTAGATAAATTTTTCTTTCATCCGCGAGTTGCTTTTCCAGGTACTGGTGAAAGGGATTTAGAGTGGGTAGAAGCATCTGGAATAGGAACTGTTCATAGCACCACTTGCAATAGGAGGTTACTAGAAAAGGGTGGTGATTTTAACTTGTCTTTAATTACTTTAGATGAAGGCCCAAGAATGATGGCAAGGGTTGAAGGTACAGATCCAGATAAAGTTCAAATAGGTCAAAAAGTAATAGCTAGAATTTCAATTCTTAATGGGGAACCAGCAGTAATTTTTGATATTTTCAAGGATAATTATAATGAACCAAAATGATATTAATAATTTAAGAGGTAAAACTGCTGTCGTTGGCCTAGCAGAAAGTGGTTGTGGAATGGCATCAGGTTGGAGCGCTATGGAGATTATGGCAAACTCTGTTCATGACGCTTTAGATGATGCAGGAATAAAATTAAATGAAGTTGATGGAGTTTTTGCTGCAACAGCCTTTCATTCCATGGCGGCGATGTCTTTATCTGAATATCTTGGTTTAAAACCTAAATTTGCTGATGGTTCTCAGATTGGTGGATCAAGTTTTTTATCTCATATCTTGACAGCTGCTTTGGCTTTAGATGCGGGATTGATAAATGTAGCAGTTGTTGCATATGGCTCTAATCAAAAAAGTATTGGAGGATTTAAAACTATTTCAGAAGCAATGCCATATGAAGCACAATATGAACCTAGGATGCCAGTTACTGCATATGCCTTAGCTGCAAAAAGATATATGCACGAATTTGGAGCGTCTCGCGAAGATTTAGCAAATGTAGCAGTATCTGCAAGAGACTGGGCCTTACTTAATCCAAGAGCTTACACTTATGATAAGGGGCCCTTGACTGTTGAAGATGTTCTTTCAGCAAGACCAATTGTAGATCCTTTGGGTAAACTAGATTGTTGCTTAGTCACTGACGGAGGAGCTGCGGTCATAATGACAAGGTCTGATAGAGCTAAAGATACTAAGAATACTCCTATTTATTTGCTTGGAGCAGCAATGGAGCACCATCACCGAATGGTTTCTGAAATGCCAGATTTAGTAAGAACATCAGCGATAGATAGTAGCCAAAGGGCGTTTAAGATGTCTAGTTATAAAGCCACTGACATGGATACAATACAATTATATGATGCCTTCACCATAAATACATTGTTATTTCTTGAAGATTTAGGTTTCTGTAAAAAAGGTGAAGCTATTGAATTGGTTAAAAACAACAATATTGGGCCCTCTGGTTCCTTAAAAGTTAATACGAATGGAGGAGGGTTGTCCTGCGTACATCCAGGAATGTATGGTCTTTTTGTAACTTTAGAAGCTATTCGTCAATTAAGGAATTCTGCAGGAGACAATGTAGGTGAAAGATCGGGTGGAGGATGGGTTGACAATGCAAAATTGTCAGTAGCTCATGGTAATGGGGGAGTTTTATCAAGTCAGGTTACAAATGTTTGGGGTGTTTCTGAAACTCTTTAAATTATGATTTAAGAATTTTTAGATAATAAAAAGTTCCAGTTTCTTCATTATATTTCACCTCAAGCTTACCTTTTATTGTTATAGGATCAAATGAAAAGTCAATTGCCTTTTCTGAACTGATTTCGATAACTTGAGACGGTCCAACATGGTAGTGAAATGGACAACTTAAAGGATATGGTCCAATCAAAAACTTTTTTTGTTTTTCTGATTGCTCGAGAGGAAACATAAAGCCCATTATAGTTACAGTTTTCCCATTATATTTTTTAACATGATCATCATAAATTGGTTTTATAAGACAATAATCAAAACCATCTTTATCAATTGTACAATCTTCAATCTCTTTGGTTTTTTTAAATAATTGCCAGGGTATGGCATCACCCGTTACTTCGAGTGGCTCATATAAATCCTCAACTATAATATTCTCAGATGGATCAATATCATTTAGGTTAAATTTTTCATAGCCAAATACCTTAAACGTAAATAAATAACATATGAGTATAATTACTAATTTTTTAATCATATTTTAATCTTCTCATATCTCACTTTACGTCTATAAAAATAAATAATTAACTATTTAATAAGGTGTTTCTAATATTTTGTTTATATACTTTGATGCTGGGTATAAGACAAGTAAGAAAAGAAATAATCAGAATAACAAACCATATCGTTAAAATTTCATAAATAAAATCAAGCTGTCCTGTAACTATATTTCTTCCAAGTAATGAAAAAAATTCAATACACTTATAGACTATACCTCCTAAGATCAACCCAATAAAACTTCCTAAAATTGAAATAGTCATTCCCTCAATTAAAATTATAGAAAAGATTCGTTCCCTTGTAAAACCAAGTGTCCTTAATATTGCCAGGTCATATTTTCTTTCGTTTATGTTATTTAATAATGTGAATAATATCCCTGCAAATGATAATGATACAATTATAACACTTAAATAATTAATAATTTTATGGGCTTCACCAGTTAACTTAAATAATTTAGAAATTTCAAGATTAGGACTAGCTGCCTGCATATTTGTGTTTTTGTTAATTAGTCTTGGAAAAGAAAATACAGAAGTTTTATTTTTATATTTTAATAATAATGCTGTTACTTCTAAACTATCACTGTTTTTCAAAATGTCATTTTGATTTGAATGTAAATTCCATACACTATCCAAACTGGTGATAATTAAATTATCTAATATAGTACCTGTCTTTTTTAAAATACCAACTACTTTATAGGGTTGTTCAGAATGAATGTCGCCTGTATCTATCAAACCGTGAGATCCCACAAAAAATTTATCAATTTTTAATTGAGTGAAATTAGCTACATTGGAACCAATTATGGATTGCATAGGCTTTTCCCACATAGAACCTATTTCTAATTCTGCATCATATAGTTTTAAGAATTTCTTATCAGTACCTACTATCCTGTAATTTTGGAAATTATCACCTAACGAAATTGGAACTCCAAATTTAATAGTAGGATGTTTCATAATTTTTTTAGCATTTTTGTAACTTATATTTCCTGTTGGAATATCAATATGATGAATAGATGACAAAACTAATTGGAGAGGGCTTCCCTTGGCGCCTACTACTACATCCAAACCAGGATTATTTTTAGTAAAGGTATTTTTAGTAATCTGATTAACTAAAACTGACAAAGTAATTATTGTGACACCTAATACCATCAAAAGTGTACTCATCAAAAAATTTAATGGCTTAGAGTTTAAATACAAAAATGAAATTAAGAATATATTTATAATACTTCTCCCAATCTTAATATTTTGTTGAAATTAAGAATTGATTGAACACGTTTGTCGTGAGTTATTAAAATTAATGAGGCTTTGTGTCTTAAGCTTTCTTCTTTGATTAGGTTTGTAATAATATCTGTATTCTTATCATCTAATGATGATGTAGGCTCATCACAAAATATCCATTTCGGTTGCCCTATAAATGCACGCGCTACCGCAACCCTTTGTTTTTCACCAATACTTAAATTTGAAACCTTGATATGAGATTTATCAGCTAATCCCACTCTTTCAAGGAGGTCGTAAATATGATCAGTATCTTGGGAACCTTCCGCAGTATTTGCTATTTGGAGATTTTGCTTAATTGTAAACGCATTAATTAAATTAAAACTTTGAAAAACTATTCCGAGTTGTTTTCCTCTAAATTCGTCAATTTTGTTTTCAGATAAACTATAAAGGGAAGTATCATTATAACGAATGCTTCCTTCAGTAGGTATTTGAAGACCACATAAAATACTTAATAATGTTGTCTTTCCTATACCAGAAGGACCTGTAATTAACAGGTCCTTTTCTTTTTTTATTTTAAAATCTATGTTTGAGAGTAATTTGTGACCATCAATTGAAAATGAAAGGTTTTCACAGATTAACATAACTCATTTATCCTAAACACTCCTTTAAACTTTTAGCCATATTTTTTAGTAATTGTATATAAAAATTTTCTTTTCCAGAAATGTTCACGCCTAATGGATCTAGAGTTCCAATTTGCGCATTCGTTCCTTCAACAACTATTTTAACTAATTTACTGTCAAATTGTGGCTCTTGAAATACACATGAGGCATTTAATTTTTTTATTTTATCTTTAATAAAAGATATCTGTTTTGGTGATGATGCGATATCATCTTCTAGTGCAACAGAACCAACGGCATTTAGCCCAAATGCTTTTTCGAAATATTGATATGCATCATGAAAAACCACATAAGGTTTGTCTTTAATTGGAGCTAGATCTTTTGTTAACTCACTTTTTAAATCACTTATTTTATTAATAATATTATTTGAATTTTCTTTATATTGACTAGCATTGTCTGGGAAAAGCAAACTTAATTCTTTATTCACTTTTTTAACGATTTTGATTGCATTATCTGGGCTTAACCAGATGTGAACATCGTCTTTACTTTGATGATCATCGTGATCGTCATGTTTTTTACCATGTTTATCATGATCATCGTGGTCGTCATGCTTTTTAGCATGTTTATCATGGTCGTGATCATCATGTTTTTTACCATGCTTATCATGATCATCGTGGTCGTCATGCTTTTTACCATGCTTCTCGTGGTCGTCATGGCCTTCATGTCCATGATGGTCATGACGTTCCCAAGCTTCATTATCCCTTATTGCAAGATGTTCGATCCCTGTCTCTTCTAATAGATCTATTATTTTAATATTTTTAGGCAAATTTTTGAAAACTTTTGTAACGCCACTTTCTAAATGATTTGAAACGAAGAAAATAATATTCGCTTCTTGCATCTTCTTTGCATCAGAAGGTTTTAATTTATACTCATGTGGAGAAATTTCTGCTGGTATCAATGAAATAGTTTTACCAGTATTACCAATTACTGCACTTACAAGTGAATTGATAGGCTGAATTGTTGTGACAACTCCTTTTGTCTCGCCGGCATAAAC
>QBXD01000032.1 GCA_003283875.1 SAR116 cluster bacterium AG-321-A13
TTTCCACTGTAACCTCCCAAATGACCATCTGATCGAATAACTCTATGACATGGAATTATTGGAACATACGGATTTTTACCACAAGCATTAGCTACAGCTCTTGCACATTTAGGTTTATTTAAATCACAAGCAATTTCTTTATAGGTTTTAGTAAATCCTTTTGGGATTTTTAAAATTTCTTTCCAAACCTTAATTTGAAATTCTGTACCTTCAAGTTTCAAAGTTAATTACCTTTATGAATTAGTATAAAAATGATTAATTTTTTACCATTTCTAAATATTATTAATTATCGTCCTCAGTTTCAATTTCGTTTTTCTCGGATGAAAGTTTCTTTTTTTTCCATCTAATTCTAGATTGACTTATATATCTTAAATATAACTCTTCTTTCTTTCCATATTCAAAACCAACAGTTTTATTTAAAAAATATCCTCCCTCGATAGGAATATTTATATATAAATATTCCTTTTTATCTCTTTCACTTCTGGTAATAAGGTGTGTTTTTTCATTTTCATCAATATTCTTCCAAAAATCTTTCATAGGAATCTTCTTATTAAGAATTTCAGTTAAAGTTTCACCGAATGTTATAAATTGATGTCTGACAAATCTTTTATTAACTCTTTTAAATTTAGTTACTTTTTTAAAGTTGTTTTTTTTGTATTCTTCATAACATAACTTTGAAATACTAGTAATACGCATTAAACAATATTCACCAGAAAAAAGAGATTTAAGCATTACTTTCTTTTTTTCCAATGGAAAATTACTATCAAATATTTTTGTATATAAATTATAAAACTCTTCGGATTTATAGTTCCAAAATCGCATTTAAAAAATTCCTAACAATTTAAATCAACTTTTTTTTCATTTAATAGCATCCGAATTGCTAGAAATTGATATTATTTTTATTTACTCCCACTCAATAGTACCAGGTGGTTTAGAAGTAATATCATACGTTACTCGATTTATTCCAGCTACATTATTTATAATTTTAGTAGCTGTTTCACTCAGAAACTCATGATCAAATTGATAATAATCAGCAGTCATACCATCAATTGAAGTTACAGCTCTTAATGCGCATACGTAGTCATAAGTCCGAGTATCTCCCATTACACCAACTGTTTTAACAGGTAAAATTACTGCAAAAGCTTGCCAAATTTCATTATAAAGCCCATATTTTTTAATTTGGTCAATATAAATCTCATCTGCATTTCTTAAAATATTCAATTTCTCGTCTGTAATTTCACCAGGACATCTTATTGCCAAACCAGGACCTGGAAATGGGTGTCGTTCTATAAATTTATTAGGAACACCAAGTTCTTTTCCAAGTATCCTTACCTCATCTTTAAATAATTCTTTTAGTGGCTCTATTAGAGCTAAATTCATTTTTTTTGGTAATCCACCAACATTATGATGAGACTTTATAGTAACCGATGGTGCACCAGAAAAACTTACACTTTCTATGACATCGGGATACAATGTACCTTGTGCAAGAAAATCAACTTCTTCAATTTCTAACGCATATTTCTGAAAAACATCAATAAATAATTTTCCAATTATTTTTCTTTTCTCTTCGGGATCAGTTACACCTAATAAGTTTGAAAGAAAAAGTTGTTGTTCGTTAGCCTCTATCAAGTTGAGTTTAAAATGATCAGTATATAACTTAATTACTTCTTTACTTTCATTTTTTCTCATTAAACCATTATCTACGTAAACACATGTTAACTTATCTCCAATAGCTTTATGAATAAGTATTGCAGTCACAGAACTATCAACACCACCAGATAATGCGCAAATTACTTTCTTATCACCAACTTTCTCTTTTATCATGTGAACAACTTGTTCAAGATAAGCTTTCATATTCCAATCAAATGAAACATTAGCTAACTGAAGAAAGTTTTTAATTAAATTTTTTCCGCTCAAAGTATGCACCACTTCTGGATGAAATTGGACTGCATAAAAGTGTTTTTTTATATCACCAATAATAGCAAATGGTGCATTTTCAGACTCACCATAAACTTCAAAATTTGAGGGAATGCTTGAAACATGGTCACCATGAGACATCCATACTTGTTCATTATTATCTTTAAAAAGATCTTTTAAGAAACTAATACTTTTATTTTTCTTTTTGACAAACGATTTTCCAAACTCCGAGGTGCCAGAGCCATGAATGACATTACCACCTAGCATTTTCATCATTATTTGTTGACCATAACAAATACCTAAAATTGGAACTCCAATATCAAATATTATTGGTGGTGGTGTAGGTGCATTGTCATCTAATACACTTGCTGGACCTCCTGATAAAATAATAGCCTTTGGACCAATAGTTTTTATAAACTCATCATTAATTTTATTAAAGGGATGAATCTCACAATAAACTTTTAATTCTCTTAAGCGCCTGGCAATGAGTTGGGTAACCTGACTACCAAAGTCAATAATTAACACTAGATTATGTTTCATCAACTTACTTTCTATTAAAATAATTAAACATTATCTCTTTCTTTGAAAGATTGAAATAAAGAAGCTATCCATCTTATGAACTGCCGGATTTATTGTTATGCTTTTATTTACATTCTGAAAAGGATATTCACTGTTATTTTGTAAAAAAATTGTGTCTTGCCATATGTTAGCTAAACTTATTTCAGAAAAATCAGGTTTAATTTCTTTCTTAAATTTTTTAATTTGATCTACTCCCTCTTCTGGCAAAAAGGAACAAACTACATAAGCTAGTTTACCACCAGGTGCAACCATCAAAGACCCTTTTAAAAGAAGTTCTGCTTGTATATTTACTAATTCTTGAAGTTTTTTTGGACTAAAACTAAATTTTGAATCAGGACTTCTTGACCATGTTCCAATTCCTGAACAGGGTGCATCAATCAATACCAAATCAAATTTTTTTTCTAATCCTGTTACATTCCAATTTGGCTTTACCAGTCGTCTCTCAACATTGTGTACACCTGCTCTCTTTAGCCTTAAACCTGCGTTTGACAACTTTTTTTTATTAGTATCTAATGATAATATTCTTCCCTTATTTTTCATAATATCTGCTAGAATAAGAGATTTCCCACCTCCACCAGAACAAATATCTGCAACTTGCATTCCAGGTTTTACATCAAGTAATATAGAAACTAATTGTGAAGCCTCTCCTTGTATTTCTAAAAACCCTTTCTTAAAAAGTTTATGACCTTCTATTGGAAACCTTTTCGAAAGCCTTATACCTAATGGTGAGTATTTAGTTAGTTGAAGAGGTACTTTAATATCCTCTAATAAATGATATATTTCATCTCGAGATTTTCCTTGAAGCATGTTTACTCTGATATCAAAAAAACCTTCTTGATTTAGAGATAATGCAACGTCTCTCCATTCATTTTTAAAACTATTTTTGAGGCTCTTGAGTAGATATTTTGGCAATTCATAAAAAATATGTTCTGGCATTTCTTTATTATAAAATTCTTTATAATTTAAACGTTTTAAAAAATCCAAATCAACATCATGAAATATTTTTATTTCCTTGTATTTTAAAATAAATAACTGTCTAATTTTAGACGAATTATTGCAATAATCTATATTTAAAAAAAACAATTCTAACATCATTTCTTTTTCAAAAGTTACTTCAAGATTTAAATAATCAAGATGCCAATGGATCTTATACCGATGTCTTAAAATATTCCAAAAACTGTTAGAAATGAACTTTCTGTCTTTAGAGCCTATATATTTTTTTGATCTAAAATAACTTTGTAATAACTTACGAGCAATTTTGTTGCTTTGGTTAAGTAAATTTAATAATTCTAAAACAGAAAAAATTCGTTCTTGATCAAGCATTAAGAAGGACGATAATTAGGGGCTTCTCTTGTAATAGTAACGTCATGTACGTGACTTTCTTTAAGACCAGCATTACTTATCCTCTTAAAAATACATTTTTTTTGCATTTCATTAATATTTATATTACCCGTATAACCCATAGCTGATTTTAAACCACCTACTAATTGGTGAATTACATTCTTTGCAGGGCCTTTGTAAGGAACTTGACCTTCAATACCCTCGGGCACAAGTTTTAATGTTTCTATCTCTGCTTGAAAGTATCTATCAGCAGAGCCTCTAGCCATTGCTCCTAATGAACCCATGCCTCTGTAAGATTTATAAGATCTTCCTTGAAACAGAAAGACTTCTCCAGGAGTTTCGTCAGTTCCTGCAAGTATAGAACCAACCATAACTGCACTTGCTCCACCTGCAATAGCTTTAGCAATATCTCCAGAATATTTTATTCCACCATCAGCTATTATAGGAATGGAGTTTTTTTTGGCAACTTTGGCACAATCAGTTATTGCAGTTAATTGAGGCACCCCTACTCCAGCCACCATTCTTGTGGTACAAATTGATCCAGGGCCAATACCAACTTTGATACCATTGGCACCTGCATCTATTAATGCCCTTGTTGCATCTCCAGTTGCAACATTTCCTCCAATTAAAGCTATTTGACTTGATAATTTTGAAATTGCTCTAACAGTTTCTAGAACCATTTCACTATGTCCATGAGCTGTATCAACTATTATAACATCAACTCCTGCATTAATTAGAGCTTCTGCCCTTTTAATACCATCCTTTCCTACACCAGTAGCAGCTGCAACTCTCAATCTTCCTTGTTCATCTTTACAAGAGTCTGGATGATTTTGTGCCTTTTCCATATCTTTAACCGTTATCAATCCAACACAAAAATCATCCATATCTACAACAACTAATTTTTCAATACGGTGTTTATGTAAAAGTTTTCTAGCATCTTCTGCAGTAACTGTTTCTTTAACAGTTATGACATTTTTTGTCATAAGTGCAGAAACAGATTGATTAAGATCATTTGCAAATCTAACATCTCTATTTGTTAAAATTCCAACTAATTTATTATTCAAGCCTTCTACAACTGGTATTCCGCTAATTTTGTATTTTTCCATCAATTTAAAAGCATCACCAAGTGTCTGATCAGGTTTTATTGTTACTGGATTAACAACCATGCCAGATTCAAATTTTTTTACTTTTTTAACTTCTGACACTTGTTCTTTTATTGAAAAGTTTTTGTGAAGAACACCCATTCCTCCTAATTGAGCCATAGTAATTGCCAATCTGTGTTCAGTAACAGTATCCATTGCCGCTGACAGTAAGGGAATATTTAACTTTATATCTTTAGTAATAAAAGTTTTAACATCTGCATCAGCTGGACCGAATTTGCTATGTGCAGGTTGTAATAAGACATCGTCAAAAGTGTAAGCTTCTTCTATATTCATATTTTCCAACTAAAGGGTTATTTGAATAATGATATAATTAATATTATTAGTGTAAATTTTATAAACTCCTGATCTTAATTTGCAAAGGTTAATTAATATAAGTTTTATGTTTTATAGCCTATAGCAATTACGTATCCTTCAACTGACTCTTTTCTACTAGCATCAGGTTTAATATGATGCACTCTTGAAAAATGTTTCTTCATTAGAGATAAAGCTTCTATTTCAGTGCCACCTTTAAAACATTTAGCTAAAAAAACTCCATTTTTTTTTAAGTTTTCTAGAGCAAAATCTAGTGCGGTTTCTAATAGATAAGTGGTTCTTATATGATCAGTTTGACGATGTCCTGTGGTATTTGCAGCCATATCTGACATAATAATATTTGGGTTAGAACCAAGAATTTTTAATAACTTTTTACCAACTACTTTATCACTAATATCACCTATAATAGAAATACTTCCAGGTATTTCTTGCGTAGGTAAAAGATCAACGCCTACTACTTTTTCTTCCCCAACAATTGAAGAAACTTTTTGCGAAGCTATTTGAAGCCAACCTCCTGGAGCGCAACCTAAATCAATAACTGATAATCCAGGGGCTAAAAATTTATATTTTTCGTTAATTTGTAAAAGTTTAAAAGCAGCTCGTGACTTATATCCTCTTTTTTGAGTTTCTAAAACGTATGGATCATTTAGTTGTCTTCCTATCCAACGAGTACTTGAAGACCTTCTGTTTTTATCTTTTTTTGGTTTTTGTGATAAACCTCTAGAACTTCCAAATGATCCTGGATTATTTTCGTTAGTCATTTTTTACATCATGTAATGATTTAAAAAAACAACTCCTCACACCTGTGTGACAAGCTACTCCAGTTTGTTCAATTAGGGCTAATAATGTATCGTTATCGCAGTCTAATCTTAATTCGTGAAGTCTTTGAAAGTTTCCACTCGTCTCTCCTTTTTTCCAGAGTTCATTTCTTGACCTAGAAAAGTAGTACATGTCCTTAGTCTCGATTGTTTTTTTCACTGATAAATTATTCATCCATGCCATCATTAAAATTGTGCCAGAATGAACACATTGTGCAATGACCGGAACTAATCCATCTTTATTAAATTTTATATCTGAAACATTAAAGCTTTCAGAACTAAGAGTTGTATATACTTGTTTCACCATATTTTATCTTCTTCTAATATTTTTAACAAAATTGGAAAAATCGTTACTAATACCCATCATAGATGGAACTATGACAAGTACAAGAAAAGCTGTAATACCAAGGCCAAAAACAATCGTAGCCGCCATTGGTATCAAGAATTGGGCTTGGAGTGATTTTTCGAATAAAAGTGCTGACAATCCTCCTATTGTAGTAAGTGATGTTAATAGAACAGGTCTAAATCTATCTAATACTCCAGCGATTATTGCTTCATCGATTACTTTATTATTCTGAAAGTCTTTATCATTTTGATCACGTAAATCTTCAAACCTTCTTTCAATAGTTGATACTAAAATAATAGAATTATTTACAACAATTCCAGCTAAAGCTAAGAGAGCAAACATCGACAAAATAGACATTGTTAACCCTAATAAATAATGACCAAGCACCGCTCCAATAAAAGCAAATGGTATCATTATCATTATTGAAAAAGGTCTTGTCCAAGACTTAAATACCCATACTAATATAAAATAGATTAATAATAAGCCAATTATTGAACCAATTTTCATATCTGCAAAAGTTTCTTTCTGTTCTAAATCTCTGCCATCAAATCTATAATTTAGATTATATTTTTTAGCAATTTCAGGTAATCCATTATTCAACAAAAATTTTCTTGCTTGAGAAGTGTTCATCAACGCTGGAAATAAATCACCAGAAATTGTCACTTCTCTAAAACCATTTTTTCTATTAATGGATGCAAATGGTATTTTTTCATTTATTTTAATGACCTCTTGAAGCTTAAAACTAGTACCTAAAGGGGTGATAATTCTTAAGTCATTTATCATATCCGTAAGCTTTTCTGTTTCAGACAACTTTAATCTAACAACCACTTCTTCGTCTGCTTTTGGAAACTCTGAAATTATTATTCCATTAATAGCTGATCTTACTTGCTCTCCTATATCTGAGATGGATAGACCAAGTGATTGTCCTTTATTGTTTAAAGATAGAATCCTTTCTTGAACTCCAAACTCAAGATTATCGTTTAAAGATGTTACGCCAGGGATTGTTCTTGCAATTTGAATTAATTCATTAGATGCAATCTTAAGGGTTTCTAATTTTTCTCCTTGAAATCTTACATCTAAATCTCTTCCGGGAGGTCCACCACTTGGAGATCTAATAGTTAATTTATCTAAACCCTCAACATATTCAATATTATTTTTCCATTCTTTTATAAACTGATTTGTTCGTATTTTTCTTTTATCGGCTGTTTTTAATTCAACAACCACGGAACCTAATAAGTCACTTCCCTTAGTGCTTGGTAAACCCCCAACTGAAAATGATGTTCTACCTCCAATAGTTGACATGCTAAATTTCACTAGACCAGGAGATGTTGAAAACTTTTTTGAAGTTTTAATCAAACCTCCTTCTATTTTTTTTACCATCTCTTCAGTTTTAGATCTAGTCGTTCCAGAATGCATTTTAAAATTAGCAATAATTATATCTGCCTCAGGGGTTGGGAAAAAACTAAACATTACCCGTCCGCCAGACATCACTCCCACAGAAACTATAAACATGCCAATGGCAACCATAAAAGTTACATATCGATAGTTAAATGTTAATGATATGAATTTTTTAAATGTACCTTCTTGAAAAGCCATAAATTTTTTATCAAACCATAGTCTGAATTTACTTTCTTCAACTGTCTTTTTATCAAAATGTGCTAAATGTGCTGGTAAAACAAGAAAACATTCAATTAAACTAGCAACTAAAACAGCACATACTACCCAAGGTATAGCCGCAATTATTTCACCTATAACTCCTTTAACCATAAATAAAGGTATAAATGCAGCCACTGTAGTTAACATTGCTGATATTACAGGCATCGACATGCGCGTTGCAGCAACAACTGGAGCCTGTGAACTATTTAGTCGTCTCTTAGTTTTTAAATATGAAGAATGTTCCCCTACAACGATTGCATCATCCACTACTATACCAAGGGCCATAATAAGACCAAATAAGGATATCATATTGATTGATTGACCTGAAACTAACATTACGCCAAAAGTAGCAAGAAAAGCTATTGGAATACCCAAAGCTACCCAAATGGCAGTATTTCGACTTAAAAATAGAAATAATACGGCTAAAACAATGCAAAGACCACTAAGTCCGTTCTTGACTAATAGTGTAATTCTTTCTTGGATAAGGTTAGCTGCCGTATTATAAGTTTCAACATTAACTCTATTTCCAATAATATTTTTAGATTCTGAAATTACTTTATTAACATTTTCCGATACTTCAAGAGCATCGCTAGTTTTACTTCTTCTGACCCATAATTCTACAGCAGGATTATTGTCAACAGATTTTAATATACTTCCTTGTTCGAGAGTAGAAGATATTCTGGCTATATCTTGAAGGATGATCCTACCCCCCGAAATCGTGTTTTTAAGCTCTAATTTTTTGAACGTTTCTACTAATCTTTTTTCACCTGCGGTTCTGACCCGCAGTGACCCATCGGCATAACTACCTCCTGAAACATCCTGAGTTTCAGATTTAATTAGATTAGCAATTTGATTAAATGATAATTTCAACCTTGCTGTTTCTATCTGAGGTATTTCAATCAATATCTCTTCTTTTGGAAGACCTTGGATGTCAACCTTATCTACACCAGAATTTAGAAGTACTTCCTTAAGTTTTTTTGATATTAATCTCAGTTCTGATAAAGGAATATTTGCTGATAAAACTATTCTAGTAACTGTATCAAAAAATTCCGCAACAACTATTTTGGGTTTGTCTGCTTTTTGAGGAAAATTTATTCTGGATACAGCAGTTTCAATATCTGTCCTCCCTTTTTGCATGTCATAACCATAGTTAAATTCAACTTGTGTAATACCAACACCTTCAACGGATTTTGATGATACTTTCTTGACACCTGAGATAGGTCGTAGTTCTGGTTCCAATAATTGAACAATATTTTTATCTATTTCTTCAGCTGTAGCTCCAGCCCAATTTACAGAAACAGCTACAACCTCAACTTCAAAGTTAGGAAAAAATTGCTTATTCAACCTACCAATAGAAAGTAAGCCAACTACAATCATTAATATCATTATTATGTTTGCAGAGGTTCGATGCTCTACAAAAAACTTTAAAAAACCAGACTCTTTAAACTGTAACAAAATTTCATCCTAAAGTTTTAATATTTTTGGAAAATTAATTTAAAATTGTAACTTTTTGATTATTTAAATTATCGGGCATTCTTGTTGTTATAATCAAATCACTTTCTGAAATATTTCCGTCAACTAAAATAAATCCTGAACCTTTATATATTAGGTTCACCTTTTTTTTCTTTGCAATGCCGTTATCTACAAAATATATATTTTCACCGTATAGAGAAGTTTCAGGCAATTTAAATATATTTTTAAAATTACCTACTGGATAATTCACACGAACAAAAGTACCAAGAGGAATATAATTACTTTTATTCTCTACAATATTAATTTTTGCAAACAATTTTCCTCCACCTTCTTCTTCATTTGTTTTTCCGTCTGTTCTTTCAATTTTAGCTTTTATATTTTTTAGAGGTGTATTGCCTCCCTCCCATATAACATCAATAGACTTTCCAATTAAATTGTCTGAATTTGAATATATTTTTGATGGTATAACAAACTCAACTTCTAAATCTTCTGTAGAAAATATATTAGCTAATTTTTCATTACTTGAAATAAATTGTCCTTTTTTAATTTTAACATTATATAACCTACCATTATATTTTGCTCTTAAAATAGTATCAGACAAATCTTGCTTTGCTTTTTCTAAAATAATTTTGGATCTATTAAAATCTGACTTGTTTTTTGATAAGAGAATTAACTCATTATCATACTTGTTCTGCGATATAACTTTTGTTGATAGCATGGACTTATATCTTTTTATTTGTCTTTTGATAGAAATGCCA
>QBXD01000033.1 GCA_003283875.1 SAR116 cluster bacterium AG-321-A13
GATATCTTGACCATATAACTGATAAGTTAATTGCAATAAGGCAGAACAATCAATACCCATTGTATCCCTTCCTCCCCACTTGTAAGGTGTACCTAACAATCGCTCTGCGTAATTCACCCAGTCATCAATTTTATTTTCTAAATGTATTATATCCTTTTTTAAAACATAAGCTTTTCCCTGTTTAAAGGACTTTGATAAATTTACCTCTGCCCATTCATTATCTACATTTTTTACAGATAATTTTGATCCCATGGGTATATAATCTAAAAAGTAAGATTTAATATTTCTTTCAGTAAATAATAAAGTTCTAATATTTAAAACTCTATGAGTTGGGGGATCCAAATATCCTAATGAATTTTTTTTGATCCAACCCTGATAATGATCAGTCAATAATTCACAATATACCCAATCTAAATATTGATCTAAGACAATTATTTCTTCACCAAACAGACACTCAGTTTCCAATGGCAAAGTTTCATCTGGTTTAATTTTTAATGGGGTTGAAGGTACAATTATTTTCAAAATTTTACTGATTTTAACCACGTTGCAACATCAAAATTTGGGCATGTTTTTTTTGTGTTACCAGTGTCACAATGACCTATAATGTTTGCTTCTGGGTAACTTAATTTCCATTTTTTTAAAACTTTTTCTAATGATTTATATTGCTTTGAAGTAAATTTGTTTCTACCTATCAGACATACTCCAAGACTTGATGTGTTTTTCCCTTTTACATGTGCTCCAATCCAGTATTCAGGTCTACCATTTTCAATTTTTCCAGATTTTTGAATAATTTTGTGGTACCCAATCCCATCCCAGCCAAATTTAAGATGCATTTTATGAATATCTCTAGCAGTTAGACTATTATTAGTATCAGAACAATGTATTATTAGAAATTTGATATCTTTCTCTAGCAACATTTCGTTTACTTTTACCTTTAATCATAAATGGAAAGTGTTTTATAAACTTTCATGCTTTGATGCTATTTAATCTAAGATATTTCGTCAAGTTTCTGGTTTTTCCATTATTAATGCTAGAATAATGAATATAATAATTTAAGATTATTCGTAAGTAATATTCGAATATAATTCATCTATAGCCTCAAAAATATTATAGTGATGATTGCCAACAAAAAGACTGTTGTTGTTCAAGAAACGTGCATTTTCTAAAAAGTTGTGAATTTTGTAGTCAATATATTTCATTACAGGATTTTGAGTAAAATCTCCTGCAACAATTGGACGGTACTCAAAGCCGATATTATCCAAAATATTTCTAAGTTTTAAAATATTTAAATTAGAATCTTTTTTTAAAATTAGAGAAAATCCAAACCAAGAACTCTCTCCGACTTCTTTCTGTATCAATACATCATTATGGTTTCCAAATTTTTTCTGAAAATAGGCTGCATTTTCTCTTCTACCCTTAATAATTTTATTTATTTTTTTTATTTGTTCTATACCTATTGCACCAGACATCTCAAGTGGTCTAACGTTATAACCTGGTAAAACAAATTTAAAACTTTCATTAAACTCATCTTTATCTTTAGTTATAGTAATTTTATTGTTTTTAGGAAGGTTTCTTGTCCAACCATGTGCTCTTAAACTTAATAAAATGTGATATAATTCTTCATTATTTGTGAGCACAACTCCTCCTTCCATAGTAGAGATATGGTGGGAAAAAAAAGTAGAAAAGGTACCCATTAAACCAAAAGTACCAGTATACTTTCCATCAAATCTTGCCCCTAGCGCTTCACAATTATCTTCAACAAGCACAATTTTTTTGTTTTTTGTAAGTTTAAAAATTTTCTTAAAATCATTTGAGTTGCCCAGTAAATTAACAGCCATTATCAAGCGTGTATTTTGTGAAATTGCAGTTTTCAAAGAGTTCAAATCATAATTAAGAGTTTCTAGGTCGATATCAACAAAAACCAGTTTTAAACCATATTGAGTAAGTGGAAAATATGTTGTGGACCAAGAAACAGCAGGTACTATTACCTCATCTCCTCTTTTTAATCTATAATTAGGGTCGTTTATAAAAAACAATGAAGCAATCATAATTAAATTTGCGGAGGAACCAGAATTTGTCATCACGGCATATTTTGATGAAAAAAAATCAGCAAATTTTTTTTCAAATAGCTTTACTTTATCCCCCATAGAAAATTTATCATTATCAATTACTCCTTGGAGTGCTTCATATTCATTATGGTCCCAAGTAGAAGTAGCAAGTGGATATTTTTTTTGAGTCATAGTATTTTTTTTTGTTTATTTTTAATTTCAAGGTATTTTGTGTTTTTAGCTATTCTCATATCTTCATTTATCATTTCTTTAATCATTTCATTTAAAGTTATTTCAGGTTTCCAACCTAATAATTTCATTGCTTTCTTTGGTGAACCTAATAGTTCATCCACTTCAGCAGGTCTGAAATATTTAGGGTCAATTCTAACTATAATATCACCTGGCTTTAAAGGTGTATCAAAATCAGTTAAAATACTATCTACAATTGCTATCTCGTTTAATCCAGTTCCAGTAAATTTCAAATTAATTCCTAACTCTAATGCCGCAATCGTAAGAAACTTTCTAACGCTCACCTGTTTTTCCGTCGCAATCACAAAATCGTCAGGTTTATCATGCTGTAAAATCATCCATTGCATTTTTACATAGTCTTTTGCATGTCCCCAATCCCTTAAAGCATCCAGATTACCAAGATAAAGACAATTTTCTAAGCCTAAAAAAATATTAGACAGACCTCTAGTAATTTTTCGTGTTACAAAGGTTTCACCCCTTCTAGGACTTTCGTGATTAAAAAGTATACCGTTACAAGCAAATAAATTATAAGCTTCTCGGTAGTTCACTGTAATCCAGTAAGCAAAAAGCTTTGACACCCCATAGGGTGAACGAGGGTAAAATGGTGTTGACTCAGTTTGTGGATTATTCTGGACAAGCCCATAAAGCTCTGAAGATGAGGCTTGATAAAATTTTGTTTTTTCTATTAATTTAGCAGATTTTATTGCCTCTAATAAATACAATGTTCCATTAGCGTTAACTTGCGCGGTATAATCAGGCATTTGAAAACTTACTGCTACATGACTCTGTGCAGCTAAATTATAAATTTCATCAGGTTTAATCTCAGAAATAAGTGAATTTAGGCGTCCACTATCAGTCATATCTCCATAATGAAGAAAAAATTTAGGATGAATTTCGTGAGGATCTTGGAAAATATGATCAATCCGTTCTGTATTAAAAGATGATGATCTTCTTTTAATACCATGAACAATATAACCTTTGTTAAGAAGAAATTCAGCTAAATATGAACCATCTTGACCTGTGACCCCAGTTATTAAAGCTATTTTGGGCATCCAAAATCCTTTCATTTGTTTAGGTTTTACATTATTACTTTTCTAAACTAGATATGACTCTTATATAAACTATTTCCAAATTATTTTACATAGTACTTTTTCATGTATTCGACTGTAACTTCTAGACCCTTTTCCAAACTAGTTGGATTAAAACTAATAAGTGATTTGAGTAGAGTTAAGTCATGTATATATTTCATATGTCCAGTTACTGGTAAATCTTGTGATACAATTTTTATATTACATAAATTTTCAATTACATCACACACATCCTCTACACTTCTTCCTAGCCCGCTTCCAACATTTAAAGGTCCAGAAAATTCTGTTTCTAGAAGAGACATTACAGCATTTACAACATCATTTACATATACAAAATCACGAACAGGCTTTTTTGTCCAGACTGAAACTGTTGATTTCCTTGTTAATGCTTGGTACAAAATTGTAGGAATTAAATCTGGACGACGCAAATGAGTTGGTCCAAAAACATTACTCAATCTTATATCGATGATATTAAAAAACTTTCTGTAAAGTTGAGATAATTGTTCCGCCATTACTTTACTCAACACATAATTATTAACAAAAGGATTAATTGGTTGCTGTTCGTTACAGGGCGTTTGCATTTTACTAGTATTGTATTGCAACATAGTAGTGAAAGTGATGATTGTATTTGGTTTTGACTTTCTTTGAGAGCAATAAAATAAAAATTTTGATAGCGGTAAAACATTCATTTCATAAGCAAGACTACTATGGTTATTAATAATTTGATGGTCTGACGACCCAATTAAAAAAATTGCATTTTCAAAAATCAAATTGTCAAGCTTTGAAAAATCAAAATCACTTCCAATATCAACAAAATTACTACTATTGTTATAAGATTTGTTTCTTCCAACAGGTATTATTTTTGGGTTAAGGCGTAAGAAATTTTCTCCCAAAAAACCGGTTGGACCAATAAGAATAGTATTCATAAATTTTTCTCGTAATGATTATAAAGTTCTTGAAACCCATTCTCTAATTTTTTAAATCTAAAATTAGGGAAGTAAGTTAAAAATTTTTCATTTGATACATCTTTTCTAAATTGACCATTTGGCAAACTATTGTCATAGACTATTTTAATGTTATCAAAACCTAATGATTTTAGAGCTAGTTTTGCATAACTATTTACACTTAGATTTATATTTGGAGCGACATTACAACTTATTGATAGGCCTCTTAATACATATTCAGCAATAATTTTAGCAAAATCTGAAGCATGCATAAATTGTCTTAAGGGCGTTCCATCACCAAATAAAATTAAATCCTTTTCATATTTTTTGGCATAATAAATTTTTTTTATTAGGTCATTGATAAAATGAGAGTTATTTTTATGAACAGACTTTTCTATACCATACATATTACAGGGAATAAGATACTGATAATTTAAATTTTTTGTGGTTCTATAATTATCTATTTGTACAGAGTGTGCTCTTTTAGCATAAGAGTAAGACATTAAACTTTCGTGTGGTGATCCATCATGAAGATCATTTTCCATTATTGGAAACTCACTAATTTTGTCAGGATATATACATGTACTAAGGATTCCCAAAAAGTTTTGAATTTCATTTTTTGCACAAAGCATTGTTAGAAAAGTGTTTATTAATATATTATTGTCAAAATATTCGCAGCGATTTCTAATGTTATCGTGCAAGCTCCCTACATGTGCTGCTAGATGTATTACATAATCAGGCTTAGTTTTTTTAAGAAAAGAAGCAATATTATCTGAATTAAGTAAATTTAATTCTTTAGACGATGGATAAAGTGCTTCAGGTAAATAATTTTTCAATTCAGATCCAACTAAGCCAGAGCCACCAGTAACTACAATTTTCATACAATGAATTCCAAAGATTAATTATGAAAATAACAATAATTCTCAAATATAGTAATCATTGTCAACAATTCTCTAATTATTTGATAGTAAATAAAATTATTTTAAACTTTTACGTGTATTCTCTTTTTTTAAACTTAATACTATAGACGCTGGTATCATTGCCATTAAAATAGGTCCCATTAGGGCCAATATTATTGTTGAATTCAAAATTAAAAATATTCTTTTATGAAAAATTATTAATAAACATAACAAGAACCAACTAAATGGAAGCATTGTTGTCATATTCAAATATCCAAAAAAAGAATAAGGTTTTTGGAAAAATTCAGGCGTGAATACAAATACTGTGGCCAATATTTGACCAATGCGGACTGATTCAAGTGCTTGCTCAGCTTCAATTATTGAGCCCGTAGCTAGCCAAGCTTCTATAAAATCTATAAGTCTCCAAAAAATACTTTCCATTTTTTCAAGAAAGATTAGTGAAGCTATAAGAGAGGTTATTGTAAATGCTAGTATATACTTAAATTTGAATATATTAATTTGTAAAAGTAAAATGATTAAAAAAGGTAATATCAATATTGTGCTTAATGATCGTGTCATCAAAATTAAAGTCAAAAAAATAAGAATATCTTTTTTATTTAACTTGTTATTAACAGCTAAAAATAAAAACATACTAAAAAAATGTGCAGATGCATAGGATGGTTCAGGGCTAAAAAATGTTACAACTATTCTGTCATTTAAAAGATGATTTGTAAGACTTGCTCTACCACTAAATATATCATATGTAGCTTCTTGTAATCCTGGAATGACGAACTGACAAATTCCAAAGAAAAGCGAAATAATTAAAAAAGACTTGAAAATTTTGCATATATTCTGAGTGTGATTATTTTCTAAACCTGAAATATAAGAGCATGTTAATAAAATTATAAAAAATTGAATTATTTCAATTAATGGCAAAAATTCGAATAATATTGATACACCACAAGAAATGATTAAATAAGCAAACATTATTATTAAGTGATTAATATTAATTTTATTTTTTAGAAGAATACCTAATACGAAAAAAGGCCAAATTTCATTATTAAGATGAAGTGGGTTAAAAAAAATTAGACAATATAAAATCGCAAATATACTACTGTGTGAAATCATTTATATTATTTTTGTATATCAAGGTTAAAATTTAATTAATTTCTTTATAAAATCTTTCACAAAATTTGGAATGACTTTTCTTAAAATATGTTTGCAAAGTGATTTACCGTTTGTAATGTCTACAACCCAGTACCAATTGAATAATCTATCGGGAAATTCTAAATCAATATCACTTAGATTTAAATTACTTGTTAAATCATTTCTTACAAAAATCATGTTTCCAGTGTGACATACTAAACTATAACCTTTTTTCTTAGCTACTTGCAAAGTAGAAGAAAAAGAATTACCTATGGCACCAGTATTTCCATGCCATTGTAATATTCCTGGTTTAATACTGGAATTAATTTCAATTATTACTATTTTGGGATTACCATTATGATTATGCCAAACCTCTAAATCATATGAGTCTATATCTATTGATAAAATATCATAATCGCTTATATCTACATAATTTCTTATGAGATTATCCAAACTTGTTTTTGTGTTAGGTAACCTGTCTACAAATGCATTAATAGGTATAATCTTTTTAAATTCTTTTGCAGTCTTTAATAAATCTTTAAATTTATCCTTAGAACCTTCAATATAAACAGCTCTACTACCCTGCATAACAAGGTTAAATGTATTTGAAAATTGTTTACCATCCCATGCACCAAATTCAACACAATGTAATTGTTCTATTGGCACATCTGAAATTCTTTTAATTATTTCTTCTAATATACCGTCCTCTCCATTTTGTGAAAAAACGTTTTTTTTAAAAATATTATAATTCATTATAATACCTTTTCTGAAATGAATTTAGTTTTGTTAATGTGGCGAGTTAAGTGGTATGTATATCCATAATTTTTTTTCCCAAAAAACTTGTATAAAATATCCAATGGTCTAAAAACATATACTAAACTAAAGCGATCTAGGATTTCAAAAAATACATTATTTCCTACAGCATTATTTATTTTGTATAAATTTAACTCTTTAGATTTAGTGTCAGAAATGAGGTATTTTTTGATAAAACCACTTAAATAAGATAGTTCTATAAAAATGGGATAAATATTTTTTGAAATATCTTTGTCAGGAATAATCGAACTACAACGTAAACTTATAATTTTTGTATTTTTGAAAATTTTACCCAATTTAAATAGTTCATTTTCTATTAACTTTTTCCTTTTCACGTATCTATAAAAGTTATATCGATCTGGCAATTCAACAACAAGAGAAGAAATTAAAATAAATTTATTAGGTTTTAATTTCATTAAAGTATCATACAAATGTGTATTTACTACATTGCTTGGCGGATCTGCTAAATATATAACAGTTTCAATTTTTTTATTGAGTTTAAGATCTTTAATGGATTTACCTTTTATTTCGATTATATTAAATTCATAAAGTTCATTTTTTAATAAACTCCAACATTTAGAACCTGATCCAACTACAGCTATTTGCATTATTTATTCTCTAGTAATTTATGCGCTATGTTTTCTGATATAGATAACAAGTCTGCTGTAAAGTGATGTATACTTGGTGCATAGTTGAATTGAGGTGAAATTAAAATTAGTGTTTTGTTTCTGTCAAAAATTCTATTTGCAATGGATTTTTCAATGAATGAATATGTGTTATGATAATGTATTGCTGATTTTAAATTGCCGTTAATCTTAAAGTCTTCTAATTTTTTTGTATTTTCCTTATACCTCTTTTCAATAGGAAATATTTTATTTTCATAATATTTATAAATGTTAGCAGCATTTATTTGAACAAAGCTTTTATAATACAATGATTTCAATGGAAAACCATATCTTGTAGAGCAAGCATTTAAAATTAAATTTAAAGAATTAGATTTTAATAATTTAACTAAAGCTTTGAAGTCAGATCCAGAATAAATTATGCTATTATTTAGTCCATCACTGTTTTTCCCAAAGTGTGGTCTTATCGTTTGCTTAACTTTAAGATTGTTAATTTTCAATATTTTATAAGGACGAAGAAACCCATGTAAACCAATTCTTTGAATTTTTAGTTTTTTGTCGCTTTTCATTGGTTTTGTCTCACCAATAAGATGATCACTTATAAATCCAGATAATTTTGCCAACCCTGAATTTACGAGAATATCACTAGGAGGTAAGGCTCCATGACAAATGAATACATAATCATAATTTTCGATTGATTTATCAGAAAATCTTATCGTTGTACTTGAGTTGTCAGAAGACACTACATCAGTTGCTTGAGGTTTAAAATTTTTTCTATTTAGAATATTATTCAAAATTTTCATTTTAAAATAGGGAATAAATTCGTACTGTTTATTTAAATAATTGTTCAAAAATAACAAATTGTTACTTAAAAATTTATTATTTATCCCTTTCAGGTCAAATACTTTATGCCAATAGTTTGAGAATCCCCCTATGGCATCTCTATAAATAGGGTGGTAGCTTCCAAAAAGATTCATTTGAAAAAGCTTGTTATTGTTTGTATTCGATATATGGACTTGCATTTTAAAATTATATCTTTTGAGAAAATTTAACAAATGTAATCCTACCACACCACTACCTACAATTAAGATCTTCATTGGAACAAATTTTTAATTTTAGAATTGAAATTGGTTTCAGAAAATTGTTTTAAGTGAGACCTAATTTTTTTTTATGCTATTTGTATGTTCAAGAGATTTCGTAACTGCATCTATTAACATTTTTTTATTGTCTAAATTAAAATATGAGCTAACGTCACCCCCTATTTCTTTGAAAGCTCCAGCGTTTGAAGCGCAGACAGAACATGATTTCGATAAAGCCTCAATAATAGGTACACCAAAAGACTCATGTAAAGATGGCATTAATAAAAGTTTAGAAGATTTGTATATTTTTTCTAAACTAGAATTATTAACATATCCTAAATATTTTATTTTAATATCGGCTTCAATTCCTATTTCATTAAAATTTTCAACACCGACTATTGTCACTTTTGATATTTTATTCCATATTTTTGAGTGTTTTAAAGATGTAATTGCCCAATGTACATTTTTTTGTTTATCTGATCCTGTTACAAGTAAAATATCTTTATATTTTTTCTTGATTTCTTCAATGGAATATCTCAACTTATTGCCAATAACTTTGACTTTATTTATGTTAATCTTATAGAAATTTGTCAATTCATTTGCAGTAAAATGTGAGACAGTAATTATTTTAAAAGATTTTTTAATACTCATTTTTATTGTTAATCTTCTATAAAACTTGCCCAAAATTCTTTTGAGAGATGTTTCGTTAATTTTAAATGGTTTTGTAAAATAAATATCATGAAGTGTAAGATATGTTTTACAAATATAACTTCCTAAAATTGAGCAAGAGTTACCTGCACTTACATATAGGTTTATTGAGTAAAATTTAATTAAAAATGGTATTAAAAATTGTTCAATTACAATATGTGGTAAAGGTATGTAAACGATTGTATGTGTAGAGCTCTTTTTGTTCTGATTTTGTAATAAAAATTTATTATTAGTTAATATCCATAATTTTTCGTTATTAATTGCATGGATTATATCTTTTGTATATAAACCCATCCCACGCGGACCATAATTAATCTGACAAGCGTCAATTAGAATTCGATTTTTATACATTATTATATCTCATATTCTTATAACACTTTATATTTATATTTTTTTATTATTATAATTCATATATTTTCTATTACAATATATCTACACAGATTTTCTTAATCTCTTCTAATTTATTATAATCCTATCTTACTACAGGTGTTTTCAAAGCAATTAAAAAAAATTGCGGTTTTTTTGATGTCAAAAATTAAAGAACAATAAATTGTCAGAAGAAATCACACTT
>QBXD01000034.1 GCA_003283875.1 SAR116 cluster bacterium AG-321-A13
ACTTGTAAGTAAAAATTAAAGGGTGGAATGAAAAAATCAAATCAAAAAAAAGAATTTACAGATAACGGTTACATTCCATTTGATTTAAACAAAATTAATAAAAAGATATTAGATAGTATATTAATTTTAAGTGACGGTTCACATTTTTTCGGAACATCTTTTGGCTCAAAAAAAAGAAGCCTTGGAGAATTATGTTTTAATACTTCTTTTACAGGCTATCAAGAAATAGTTACAGATCCTTCTTATGCGGGTCAAATAATTACGTTTACCTTTCCTCATATTGGAAATATAGGTTCTAATAGTTCTGATGATGAAGGACAAACTGGATCTGTGGCAGGAATTGTTGTAAGGCAACCTCCATCATCTCCATCTAATTGGCGTTCTGAAAAAAACTTTAATGATTGGTTAATTTTTAACAATATTCCAGGGATTTCTGGGATTGACACACGCTTACTAACTAAAACTATACGCAAATATAAAAGTTGTAATGCGATGATATGTTATGATGAAAACGGTAATTTTGATTTAAATGAATTGAAATCTGAATTAAATAAGCACCCTAAAATGGATGGTTTAAATCTCTCGTCTTTGGTAACTACAAAGAAGCAATACAAATTTACTGAACGTCCTCACAAATTATTATCCAAAAAAAATATAGAAAATAGAAATTTTAAACCAAAAATAGTTGTCATCGATTTTGGTGTTAAACGAAATATACTAAGGCACTTAGTAAATTTAAATGCTGATATTGTTGTGTTACCAGAAGATACAAATTTTGAAAAAATTGAAAATTTTGAACCAGATGGAATTTTCTTATCTAACGGACCAGGAGATCCTGCAGCAACAGAGTCAAAATGTAGAAAACTACTTAAATCAATATTCAATTTAAATATTCCTGTTTTTGGAATATGTATTGGGCATCAATTAATTGGGTTATCTTTTGGGGCTACAACCAGTAAAATGTCTCAAGGACATAGAGGGGCTAATCACCCAGTTAAAAATTTAATAAATAACAAAGTTGAAATAACAAGCCAAAATCACGGTTATCAAATAGATATAAATTCTCTTCCTAAGTGTTTTGAAATTACTCACACTTCTTTGTTTGATAGCTCAATAGAAGGCCTCAAACATAAAGATCTTCCAATCTTTTCTGTACAATACCATCCTGAAGCCTCTCCTGGACCAACTGAGTCTTCATATCTATTTGAAGAATTTTTAAATCATATAAAAGTATCAAAAAATGCCAAAACGTAGTGATATAAAATCGGTTTTAATTATTGGAGCGGGTCCTATTGTTATTGGTCAAGCTTGCGAGTTTGACTACTCAGGTGCACAAGCATGTAAAGCTCTTATGGAAGAAGGTATTAGAGTAATTTTAATAAATTCTAACCCTGCCACTATTATGACAGACCCAATAATGGCTGATGCAACTTATATTGAGCCTATAGAAAAAAATACAATTGAAAAAATCATACAAATAGAAAAGCCTGATGCCATTCTTCCAACTATGGGTGGACAAACAGCTTTAAATGCTACCTTGGACTTGTATAATTCAGGTATTCTTAAGAAAAATGACGTAGAAATTATTGGTGCCAAACCAGTCTCTATTAATAAAGCTGAGGATAGAGAATTATTTAAAAAGAGTATGAACAAAATTGGATTAGATTCAGCAAGAGCAAAAATTGCCAAAAATCTCGATGAGGCTAATTCAGCATTAGATTTTGTAGGATTACCAGCTATTATTAGGCCATCCTTCACCCTTGGTGGAGAAGGAGGTGGCATAGCATATAACAAAGAAGAATTTATTGAGATTGTTTCTAATGGACTTAAATTATCTCCAAACACAGAAGTACTTATTGAAGAGTCTCTTCTTGGCTGGAAAGAGTATGAAATGGAAGTTGTTAGAGATCATTCTGATAACTGTATAATTATATGTTCTATTGAAAATGTAGATCCAATGGGCGTGCATACTGGAGATTCAATAACTGTGGCTCCGGCACTAACTCTTTCTGACAAAGAATATCAAAAAATGCGTAATGCCAGTATTGCGGTACTTAGAGAAATTGGTGTTGATACAGGCGGATCAAATGTACAATTTGCGCTTAATCCATTTGATGGAAGATTAATTGTAATAGAGATGAATCCAAGAGTTAGTAGATCATCCGCCTTAGCTTCCAAAGCGACTGGTTTTCCTATAGCTAAAGTTGCTGCCAAACTTGCCATTGGATATAATTTAGACGAATTACAAAATGATATTACAAAATCTACACCTGCAAGTTTTGAGCCTACTATTGACTATGTGGTTACAAAAATACCTCGTTTTACATTTGAAAAGTTTCCTGGAAGTAATAATTTTTTATCAACTTCCATGAAATCTGTAGGAGAGGCAATGGCCATTGGAAGATCATTTCAAGAATCTCTTCAAAAAGCTCTTAGATCTCTAGAAACAGATTTATCTGGCTTAAATGATGTACCTTTTCCATCTCAAAATGAAGCATTAAATGACAAAGACAATATATCTGGCTGGTTAGCTGAACAAGTTCCTGAAAGAATTTTAAGAATATCAACAGCATTAAGATGTAAAGTCTCAATTGAAGACATTTCAAAAATTACTGGATGGGATAAATGGTTTTTAGAACAAATAGCCGGTATAATAAATGTAGAGGAAAAATTAAAAGAAAATTTATTTCCTCTAGAGGAAATATTTCTAAGAAACATAAAGTCTATGGGTTTTTCTGATAAACGTATATCAGAATTAACTAACTTAAGCGTCCAGAAAATATCTGAGCTTCGTTATAAACTTAATATTTTTCCATCTTACAAGAGAGTTGATACATGTGCTGCAGAATTTTTTTCTGAAACAGCTTACCTGTATAGTTCTTATGAGCAAAATAATATTAATGAATGCGAGGTTTACCCTTCCACAAAAAATAAAGTTATTATTCTCGGAGGAGGTCCAAATAGAATAGGTCAGGGTATAGAGTTTGACTATTGTTGTGTTCACGCAGCGTACAGTTTAACAGAAGCATGCTACGAGACTATTATGATCAATTGTAACCCTGAAACAGTTTCTACTGATTATGATACGTCCGATAAGCTATATTTTGAACCTCTAACTCATGAAGATGTTCTTTCTATTATTGAAAAAGAAAATAAAAATGGAAAGGTGATTGGAGCAATAGTGCAATTAGGAGGACAAACACCTCTAAAAATTTCATCTGATCTAGAAAAAGCAGGAATAAAAATTTTAGGAACATCTGTAAAAGCAATTGACTTAGCTGAAGATAGAAAGAGCTTTAAAGAACTACTACAAACATTAGAACTTAATCAGCCATTAAATGATGTTGCAAGTAGTAAAAACGAGGCTATTGAAATAGCTAATAAAATTGGTTTTCCAGTTGTGATAAGACCTAGTTATGTTCTTGGTGGTCGTGCTATGGAAATTGTATATAATAATGACCAGTTGCGAATATATATAAATGACGCTGTAAAAGTATCTGGAAATAATCCTGTACTCATAGATAGTTTTTTAAAAAACGCAATTGAAGTTGATGTTGACGCTATATCTGATGGAGAAGAAACATTTATTGCAGGCATTATGGAACATATAGAGGAAGCAGGCATACATTCTGGTGATTCAGCTTGTGCTCTTCCGCCTCAAACCCTTGATAAACAAATTATTAACGAAATAATTTTACAAACTAAAAAACTTGCTAAAGGATTAAAGGTCATCGGTTTTATTAATATACAGTTCGCAATTCAAAGTAATAAAATTTTTATACTAGAGGTAAATCCCAGAGGTAGCAGAACAATCCCTTTCGTTGCTAAATCAACTGGTATTCCTCTTGTAAAAATAGCATCGCAAATTATGACAGGAAAAAAATTATCAGATTTTAAACTTACCCAAAATAAAATGAAACACATATCTGTAAAAGAAGCTGTTTTTCCTTTTGCAAGGTTCCCAGGAACAGATGTAATTCTGGGACCAGAAATGAAGTCTACTGGTGAAGTCATGGGAATAGGATCAACTTTTGGTGAAGCTTTTGCAAAAAGTCAGCTTGGTGCAAACATCAATTTACCACTAAAAGGTCAAGTTTTTATTTCCATCAAGGATGATGATAAAAAGGATATTATTGCGATTGCAAAGGACTTTGAAAATTTAGGTTTCAAAATATGCGCTACAAGTGGAACAGCTAAGAAATTAAATGATAATAATGTTGATACTAAATATATTAAAAAAGTAATTGAGGGTAGACCAAATGCAGTTGATTCAATGTTATCTAAAGAAATACAGCTTGTTATTAATACTGCAGAAGGAACTAATTCAATTAAAGACAGTTTCTCTCTAAGACAAACTGCACTTATAAATAAGATACCTTATTATACTACTCTACAAGGTGCTAAAGCAGCCGCATTAGCTATAAAATCTATAAAAAGTAAACATTTAAAAATCAAATCCCTTCAATCATACTTTGAATAGTGTATAATTTGTATTATAAGTTTAGAAGATGATTTATTTTTTTTGGAAAATTTAATATGGACAAAATACCATTTACATTATCTGGGCTTGAAAAGATTAAATCTGAACTTAGTGATTTAAAAAAATCTGAACGACCTAAGGTAATACAGGCAATTGCCGTTGCCAGAGAACACGGTGATCTTAAAGAAAATGCTGAATACCACGCTGCAAAAGATAAACAATCATTCATTGAAGGAAGAATTACAGAACTTGAGGATGTAACTAGTAGAGCCGAAGTAATAAATCTTAGTAAATTAACAGGTGAAACAGTAACTTTTGGGACTAAAGTCAAAATCTTAGATGAAGAGAATAATCAGGAAATAGATTATCAAATAGTGGGACCATATGAAGCTAATCTGGAGTTGAAACTCATATCAACAGCTTCACCAATAGCTAAAGCATTAATAGGCAAAGAAGAAGGTGCATCCGTTGTTGTTTCCACTCCTGGTGGAATTAAACATTATGAAATATTGTCAATTGAGGTTATTCCGACATAATTTCAAATGGAATTTCTGGTAAACTTTTAATACTTCTTATATTTAATGAAGTTTTAACATTACTAACTTTAGGGGCTTGGGTAAGATTTTTTGTTAAGAATGTTTGAAAATGATCCCAATCTTTAGCAACAATTTTTAAGAGGAAATCAACTTCTCCAACAAGCATATAACACTCTCTTACTTCAGGAAAAAGAGAAATATAATTTTCAAAAATTTTTAGATCAGTTTCAGCTTGACTTTCAAGTCCTACATGAGCAAATACTGTTACTTTAAAACCCAAGAGTTCTGGGTTTAAAATAGCGTTATAACCTCGAATGAAATTTCTGTTCTCTAAAGATTTAACTCGTCTTAAACATGATGGGGGAGAAATGTTAACTACATGAGCTAGTTCTACATTACTGATTTTACCATTTTTTTGTAATTCGCTTAGTATCCTAATATCAATAATATCCAACTTAGTTTTTTCGTTTTTCATTTTATTAATATTTCTTTATAGTATTTAATAAATAAATTGTAATAATATTACTATAATAAGTGCATATTTACAATTTTATTTCAGAAAATAATTTAATTATAGAATATAATAAATTTGAGTGAGTTAGACATTGGAAAAATCAACAAAATTCGATGCTTGGGTAATAAGCGATGGAACAAAAGGAATGGAAAATCAGTCCCTAGCACTTGCCAAATTATTGAATATAAATTTTAAATTAGTTAAATATAATCCACCTTATTTTTTAAAAAAGTTTCCATTAATTAGAAAATTATTTATTTCTTCTATTAAAGACCATTTACTGAAGAATAAATCTCCCCCTTCTTTTATAATTACAACCGGCAAAAGAATGGCTGGAGTTTCAATTGCTCTAAAATTTATTCTGAAAGATAAAGTTAAAAATATTCACATTCAAAACCCAAAATTACCTTTTGAATATTTTGATTTATTACTTATTCCAGAACATGACAACATAACTGCCAAAAATGTTGTACAAACAAAAGGGGCACTTACTTTCTTTAATATTAATGAATTAAATAAATTTAAAGAAAGAGAAATAAATTTGATCAAAGGAAGTAAAAAAAATCTTGTTCTTTTAATGATTGGCGGGAATAGTAAAAGATACAAACCTAAGAATTGTGATTATTATTATTTAAGTATGAAAATACTTGAAGCTACAAAAAATCTTGACTGTAAGTTACTTGTTTTGCTTTCTAGACGAACACCTCTAAAGGCTGCTAAAATTTTTAATTACTCATTTTTAAAACATAATGAAAATTTTCAAATAGTAACTTCATCTGAACAAAACCCTTATCCAGAAATTTTGCGAATAGCTGATTATATTATAGTAACCAGCGATAGTGTTAATATGGTTTCAGAAACTGCAACATTACCTATACCTTTATTTGTATCAAGGTTCTCAAAAGAAACTGGTAAAATTTCTAATTTCTTAAAAAATCTTGAAGACCTAAGAATTTTAAAAAAATTTGAAGGACAATTATTTCATTATAACAAAAACACTCTTAAAACAAATCAGGAAACCATTCTAAAAGTTAACGAGCTTTTGGGACTCTAATGAATTACCTAATTTTCTGACTTTACTAATTTTTTTCTCTAATAATTTCCAATTATCATTTTTATTAATTTCCTCCCATATTTGCTCCACTTCATCTATAAGCATATTTTCTCTATTTTTATTTATTAATTTTCTTTTTTCTAAAGCTCCTTTAGATGATTGACTGTCTTTAAGAATATCTGTAATTTTCAAAAATAGTTCAACCTTGTATTTATTTCCATAATTAGTCTTCAAACAGTCTTTTACTGCTTCTTTGCCACCGAAGAAATCATAGAAAAAGGAAGCAAATTCTATTTTATGTTTTTCACTTTCATTTAACAAAACATTCATAATTTCACTTAGACTTTTAGAGTCTATATCTTGTATTCCAATTCTCCAACAAAAGTGTCTTTTAAGAGATGAGTGAAAAGTTGTTGAAAATTCGTTTAATATTTCAATAATTCTTTTTTCATTAATTAACTTATTGAAACTTTTACCTAACTGAGTTAAAGCCCACAATGCCGCTTCTGGCTGCCGACCAAATGAATACCTACCATTGTGATCAAAGTAAGCCGCAGTAAAATTTTGACTTGCATATTGTATAAATCTCCATGGACCAAAATCAAAAACTTCACCAGTTACATTAAAATTGTCCGTATTTAAAACGCCATGTACAAAACCTGAAATTATAACTTTACCCATTGAGGTAGCAATGTTTTTTACACACTCTAAAAAAATTGTCTCTATAAAAACATCACGATTACTACTTTTATTAATATGAGTAAAATAGTTGTCTCTTAAATAATCTATTAGTGTTTCGAGATTATCCTGTTGATTTAAATAGGCTAACCTTTGAAAAGTACCAATTCTTATATGACCCTTACTTCTTCTGACTAAAACTGCAGATCTAGTTGGAGACGGCTCATCATTTCTATAAAGTTTCTCTTCTGTTTCAATTATAGATAAAGTTTGACTAGTTGCCACACCTAAAGCAGATAAAAACTCTGTAGCTAATAATTCACGAATTGCCCCTTTCAATGTTAGTCTTCCATCCCCTCCTCTACTATATTTTGTCTGTCCAGATCCTTTTGTTCCTAGATCCCATAAATTTTTATTTTTGTCTAAAAATTGTGCTAATAGAAAACCTCTTCCATCGCCCAATTCAGAATTGTAATGTCCAAATTGATGACCATGATATTTTAAAGCCAAGGGATCATGATTTACTCCAGGATATTTAGAAAATTTCCCGAAATAATCTATCCATTCATCATCTGATAGGCCATCCAAACCAATTAGTTTAGCAGCCCTATTATTTCTAAATCTTAAAATGTGATTTGGAAATATCGCTGGTTTAGCAATATCATAAAATGCGTAACCTAGGCTAAAATGATTATTCATAACTTTAGAATTATTTTTCACAAACAGATTTACACTCGTTTATCTAAAAAGATTATTCTGCAAACTTTTCTCTAATTTATTGTACATGGAAGCAACGTGATCACCATACCCATTATAAATAACTGTGGGTATCCTTCCATCAACTCCTAATTGTTGCTCAGACTTTTGTGACCATCTAGGATGTGGTACATTTGGATTGACATTAGCCCAAAATCCATATTCTTTAGGTGCAAGTTTTTCCCACAAACCTATAGGTCTTTTATTTACAAAACTAATTTTTACAATAGATTTTATAGATTTAAAACCATATTTCCATGGAAGAATTAGGCGTAGTGGAGCACCATTCTGATTAGGTAATTCTTTGCCATAAATACCTGTGGCAATAAAACTTAAATCATTTTTTGCTTCTTCAACTGTTATACCCTCTTGATAAGGCCATGGATACCACTTTTGTTTTTGTCCTGGCGCAATATCTGGGTTAAAGAAAGTTTCAAACTTTACAAATTTAGCATCAGTCTTTGGTTCAACAAGTGATAAGATTTTATTAACAGGAAAACCTGCCCAAGGCACTGTCATTGACCATGCTTCCACACATCTAAATCTATAAACTCTTTCTTCAATTCCACCAATTTTTTTTAACAAATCGTTAACATCTATAATTAATGGTTTATTTACCAATCCATCAATTGTTAATAACCAAGGATCTGTTTTAAGCTCTGCAGCTCTTCTCCAAATATTTTTGCTTGAGCCAAATTCATAAAAGTTTGTATAGGTAGTTGCTAGGCTTTCTTTTGTAAGACCTCTGTCTACTTTGTAGAAATTGTTAGTTATTGGAGGATAAAATGAACTAAATGCTGTAAAAGGAATTAATGACGCACTAGGAACAACTAAGGAGCCTATAGCCAAATTTTTAATAATTTTTCGTCGTTTGTTAAAAACACTTTCACTTGTAATACTATTTTCTTTTAAATTCCAAACCCTATTTTTTTTAAGAAACACATTCCACTCCAAAATTTTTAAGATAAGCTTAATACTGCTTTTTCAATCCTATTCATCGCTTCTTTTAACAAGTCTTTACTTGTTGCATATGAAATTCTAAAGAAAGGTTCTAATCCAAAAGCTACTCCAGGTACGGCTGCTACTTCTGCTGTTTCTAAGAGCCATTCAACAATATCTTTATCATTCTTTAATATTATTCCTTCGTTTGTTTTTTTTCCTACTAAACCAGAAACATTTGGATAAGCATAAAAGGCTCCTTTAGGTAACAAACAACTTATGCCTTGAATATTATTGAGTTTACTTACAACAAAGCGTCTCCTCTCATCAAAAGCTTTTAAACAAGGTTTTAAAAAGTCATTACTTCCACTTATTCCCGCCAGAGCAGCATACTGTGAAATGGATGAGGCATTGGAAGTTGACTGGCCTTGAATTTTTATCATCGCTTTGATTAATATTTCAGGACCAACTGCATATCCAATTCGCCAACCCGTCATACAATGACTTTTTGAAACACCATTTACAGTTAACACTCTATCTTTTAAATCAGGAGCAACTTGAGCAAATGTAAAGAATTTAAAATTGTCATAAACTATGTATTCATATATATCATCTGTCATGACATATAAGTTTTTATGTTTTCTCACAACGTCAGCAATTTCTTCAAGCTCTTTTCTAGAATAACAAGATCCAGTTGGATTAGACGGACTATTTAATATCAACCACTTGCTTTTTTTAGTTATAACTTGTTCTAATTCTTTGGCTGTAAGTTTAAATTCTGTTTCTTGAGTACAACTTACAATAACAGGCTTACCCCCAGCTAATAAAGTCATATCAGGATATGATACCCAATATGGCGCTGGAATTATCACTTCATCATCTTTATTTATAGAACTAATCAGTGCGTTGAATAAAATTTGTTTTCCACCAGTACTTACAATCACGTCATTTATTGAATAACTCAAACCATTATCTTTTTTAAACTTATTAATTATAGCTTGCCTAAGTTCTGGTATACCTTCTACATTGGTGTACTTTGTATATCCTTTGTGAATTGCATCTATAGCAGCTACCTTTACATGATCTGGTGTATCAAAATCAGGTTCACCAGCCGATAATCCAATAAC
>QBXD01000035.1 GCA_003283875.1 SAR116 cluster bacterium AG-321-A13
AAATATTATGGGTGCGTTTAGTATTTGGCATTGGATTATTGTCTTGATAGTTGTTCTTATCTTATTTGGTGGAAAAGGTAAATTATCTAGCATAATGGGTGATTTTGGAAAAGGTCTAAAAAACTTCAAAGATCAAGTTAAATCTAATAAAGACAATGAAGAGGAAGTTGAAGTTATTTCTGAACAGAAAGCTAGCCCTAAAAAGAAAACAGTTAAAAAATCAGCAAAAAAGAAACAAACTGTTAAAAAGAAATCTTAACATTGTTTTTAGAAAGTTCTAAATGCTAGATATTGGTTTTCCAGAATTTCTTCTAATTTCTTTTGTATTACTTATTGTAGTTGGACCTAAAGATTTACCAAAAGTGTTAAGATCAATTACAACTTTTGTTAGAAAAATAAAAACAATGGCTTCTCAATTTCACTCTGGAATTGACGATTTAGCTAACGAATCTGAGATATCAGAACTAAGAAAGGAAGTTAGTAAAATTGATAATAATTCCATCATTGATTCTGAAATAAGCGATATCAAGGATTTTCAAAATGAGATAAACGTAAAATCTTTGAAGGATAATGTTAATGAAATTAAAAATTCTCAAAATACGTCATTTAAACAAAATAAAACTTCTAAAATTGTTAAAAAATAATATTTAAGAATTTACTATGGCAAAAGTAAAAAAATTAGAACATAATATGACACTATTAGATCACTTAATTGAATTAAGAAATAGGCTTTTAGTTTCTTTTTGTGCTTTTTTATTCCTGTTTTTTTTGTGCTTCATAAAATTTACAAGCGACAATCAAAATCTAGCTGATATTGTTTATAATTTTCTGCAAGCTCCTCTAGCATCGCAAATATTAGAAAACGGTGGTAGAATGATTTATACAGCATTACATGAAGGTTTTTTTACTCAGGTTAAAGTAGCTTTTTTTATATCTATATGTGTTTCATTACCAATTTTTTTAATACAAGTATGGCGTTTTGTAGCTCCAGGTTTATACAAAAATGAAAAAAAAGCTTTTCTTCCTTTCTTGCTTGCTACTCCAGTCCTTTTTATAGCAGGTGCTGCGATGGTTTATTATATTGTAATCCCATTAGCCTGGGACTTTTTCCTTTCATTCCAAGTTAGCAGTGTTGACGGTTCGTTACCTATTGAATTAGAGCCCAGGATATCTGAATATTTGTCTTTAATAATGAAGTTAATTTTTGCTTTTGGATTATGTTTTGAATTACCCGTTATATTATTATTACTAGTCAAGACTGGCATAATTACTCCAGAAGATTTGGCTAGTAAGAGAAAATATGCAATTTTAACAGCTTTTGTGATTGCTGCAATTTTAACACCTCCTGATGTTATCTCACAAATTTTGCTTGCTCTACCAATTATTGCTTTATACGAAATTTCTATAATATTTTCAAAATTTCTAAGTACCAATTGAATTAGACGAGAAATATTATGCATGACATTAAATTTATAAGAAATTATCCGGAAGAATTTGAAAAACTAATGAGAAGAAGAGGTTTAGATGTAAAATCTTCGTTTATTCTTGAAATTGACACCTCAATACGAGGTTATCAAACAGAAATTCAAACGATACAGCAAAAAAGAAATACTGCTTCTAAGAAAATTGGAAAGTTATTATCAATTGGTTCAGATGTATCTAGTTTAAAATTAAATTTAGAAAGTTATAAATCTGATTTAAGTCTATTAGACGATAAAATTAAAAAATTATCAAAGGACTTAAATGGTATTTTAAAAGAACTGCCTAATTATTTAGATGAAGATGTTCCAGATGGTGAAACTGAATTTCAAAATGAATTTGTTAAAGATTGGGGGAATAAGCCTGAATTCTCCTTTAAACCGAGAGATCACGTTGAGATTGGTGAAATATTAAACGAACTGGATTTTAAGACAGGTGTAAAAATTTCCGGTTCGAGGTTTGTTTTATTAAGAGGTCAATTAGCTTTGTTGGAGAGGGCACTTTCATCGTTTATGCTGGATACTCATTTAAGCGAATTTGATTTTGAAGAAGTTTCTCCTCCTTATATTGTTAGGGAAGACGCTTTGTTTGGCACTGGACAACTCCCAAAGTTTTCGGAAGACCTTTTTAACACAACAGATAATAGATGGCTAATACCTACAGCTGAGGTTCCATTAACTAATATTGTAAGTAATGAAACAGTTGATAAAAAAATATTACCCTTAAGATTTGTAGCTAATACTCCTTGTTTTAGATCAGAAGCAGGTGCCGCTGGAGCAGATACAAGAGGAATGATCAGACAGCATCAGTTCTCTAAAGTTGAAATGGTTTTTATAACTAATCCTTTAGAATCTAATCATGAATTAGATCGTTTAGTTATATGTGCAGAAACTATTCTTCAAAAACTAAAATTACCTTATAGAGTAATGAAATTATGTTCTGGAGATGTTGGTTTCTCTGCAAAAAAAACATATGACTTAGAAGTTTGGCTGCCTGGTCAAAACAAAGGTAAGGGTGCTTACAGAGAAATATCTTCTTGCTCTAATTGTGGAGATTTTCAAGCAAGAAGAATGAATGCAAAATTCAAGGATAGAGAAACTAATAAAATTGATTTTTTACATACTTTAAATGGCTCAGGACTTGCTATAGGCAGAACAATAATAGCTATATTAGAAAATTATCAACAGATGGATGGATCTGTTTTAATACCTGATGTGTTAGTACCTTATATGAAAGGGACACTGAAAATTGACATTCCAAACTGAAATATATGAAAAAAAAATTAAATAACATTCTTATAACAAATGATGACGGTTATAATGCTATTGGTATAAAAATATTGTTAGAAATTGCAGAAAAGCTTGGAAAAAATGTTTATGTAATTTCTCCCGAAAAAAATCAATCAGCTAAATCTAAGTCTATAACTATTAGGAATAACATTAATTATAAAAAAATATCAAATTATAATTGGATTGTAGATGGAACACCAACAGATTGTATGATTTTTGCTTTAAATCATATTTTTAAATCGGATAAACCTGATCTAATTTTAAGTGGAATAAATGCAGGTAGTAACATTGGAGATGAGGTGTCTTATTCAGGTACTGTGGCTGCAGCTTGGGAAGGCGCAGTTAGAGGTATCAATTCTATTGCATTAAGTCAATATGGTGGAGATAATAATATTTATTCCTACAAGAATTCAAAAAATAATGCTTTAAATGTTATAAATTATCTACTTGATTTAAATTTAGGTCATCCAAAATTTTATAATGTTAATTTTCCTTTTATATTTTCTGAAATTATAAAAAGTAAAGATTATTTATTTACTGAGTTAGCTTCCCAAAAAAAGGCAGATGAAATAATTTTTAGTCAAGATAATGATTCTTTTAGCATAGGAAGAATGATAAATCACAATGAATGTGTTTTAAATTCAGATTTAGAAACTTTAAAGAAAAATAAAATTTCAATAACTCCATTATTATTAAATTTAACTAATAATATAATAATAAATAATTTGAAGATCTCTTAAGATGTTATATGAAAGCTCAATTCAAAAGGCTAATCTCATAATGGATTTGAGATCAATGGGTATTTCATCTAATGATGTTCTTTCAGCCATAGAGAAAATACCACGCGAAATTTTTTTACCAACTACACTTCAATCATATGCTTATGAAAATAATCCTTTACCCATTGGTTTTGAGCAAACAATTAGTCAACCTTACATTGTCGCGCTTATGACTGAGGCTTTATCACTAAAGGGTAACGAAGTAATTTTAGAAATAGGTACTGGTTCTGGTTATCAAACCTCAATTTTATCCCTTTTATCTAGAAGAGTTTACTCTATAGAAAGAATAAAGGCATTGCTTGTTAATGCCCAAAGTTGTTTTAAAAAGCTTAAGTTAACGAATATAATCTCTGAATTTGGAGATGGATTTTTAGGTTGGCCAAAATTAGCACCTTTTGATCACATGATTATAACATGTGCAGTAAAAAAAATAGATAATAGATTATTAAACCAAATTAGAGTTAATGGTTCATGTGTTGTACCTATAGGTAAAACTATTACTGAGCAAAGATTAAAGAAAATTATAATAGGAAATGACAGAAATGAAGATATTTGGGAAGATTTAGGTAAAGTTAGTTTTGTACCATTAATTACTGAAAAAGATTGAATAATTTTTAATTTTTTGAAACATTAATGATTTAGTATGGGGAATATGATTGTTAAAACTTCATTTAATTATATTAGTTTTTTTTATGTTTGGTTGCCAAACAAAAAACTTGGTTGAAGGTTTAAAAAATGACTATGCACCTGAGACAAAAGCATTAGTTTTCAATAAATATGAAGAATTCGTTAAATACAACATACCTTTAAATGGTATGATAATGGTAAAAGAAAATGAAACAATTTATAGTATTGCAAATAAATATAATGTTATTCCAAAAGACATTATTGATGATAATAAGCTTTCAAAGCCCTACGATTTAAAGTTCAATCAAATTTTATTTTTAAGAAATAAAAATTTCTATGTTTTAAAAAAGGGAGATACTATTGATAAAATTTCTATAAGGTTTGCTGTCAACAAACTAGATATTATTAAACTTAATAAACTCGCAAAACCATACAAATTAGTAGTGGGTAACAAAATTTTAATTCCAAAAATTAGAGACTATTCTGTTGTTGACTTAATAATTAATGAAAAAGTTTATAGATCTAAATTAGTAGTTCCTAAATTTAACAAAAATAATAAAAACTTAATTAAAAATTCACCTAAATTTATTTGGCCAGCAAAAGGAACTGTTACTAAAAGTTTTGGTAAATTTGGGAAGGGACAATATTATGATGGAATTGATATAAAATTAGGTACAAATAGGCCAATATATTCTACGTACGATGGAAAGATTGCTTTTATTGGATCTCAAATTAAAAAATTTGGGAACCTTATTCTGGTAAAGCATGATAATGGCTGGTTATCAGCATATTCAAATTTAGGTAGATACAATGTAAAACAAGGTGAAATAATTAAAACAGGTGAAATTATTGCTTTTACTTCTGCAGATAGTGGATTATTTCATTTTCAATTAAGATATAACAGAACTCCCGTTAATCCAGCAAATTATCTTAATTAATATATTTTAATTTTATTTTTTCCAGCTAAATCTTGTATGAATTGCCATGCAACTCTTCCAGATCTAGCTCCTCTTGTAATTGACCATTCAAGTGCCTCTGATTTTAAAATATTTTTGTCTATTGATATTTTAAATTCATCACAATATCCATAAATTATTTCTAGGTATGTATCTTGAGACATGTTATGAAACCCTATCCATAACCCAAATCTGTCTGATAAAGAAACCTTTTCTTCTACTGATTCAGATGGGTTAATAGCTGTAGATCTTTCATTTTCCATCATATCTCTTGGCATTAAGTGTCTTCTATTAGATGTTGCATAAAAAATAACATTATTAGGCTTTCCTTCAATTCCGCCGTCTAATGCAGCCTTAAGACTTTTATAAGTGTTTTCTCCTGCATCAAAGGATAGATCATCACATAATAAGATGAATTTAAAATTTTTATTTTGAGATAATAAGTAAAGTAATTCTGGAAGTTCAGAAATATCTTCACGATGAATTTCAACTAATTTTAAATGTGTAGATTTTGTCTTTAATAAAATTTCTGCATGTACAGCCTTAACCAAAGACGATTTCCCTGTTCCTCTTGCTCCCCACAACAGCGCATTATTAGCTGTTAAGTTTTGAGAAAAATTTAATGTGTTATCAAGAAGTAACTTTTTTTGTGGCTCAATGCCTTGAAGAAGTGAAATTGGAATACGATTAATACCTTCAATGGGTCTAATAAGACCTGTCTTTGAGTCATAAACAAACCCCTCGCTTTTGTGTAAATTATTTATTTTTTTTTCTGGTGGTGCCAATCTATCCAAAGCGTTCGCTATGCGTTCTAATAAAAAAATTGATTTGTCGTTATTAATCATTTGAGAGCCCAAACCGTTGAAGTTGTAATATATATGTTTTTTGGAATTTATCTATGGTCTTTCTTAGATTTTTTTTATATAAGTTGTTATCTTAATCTTAGATTTTTATGGAGTTACCAATGATTTCAAGTGCATTTGCTCAATCGGCAGCTGGGGGAGCCGGTGGATTTTCTTTACAAGGACTTCTCCCATTTGTTTTAATTTTTATAATTTTCTATTTTTTGTTAATAAGACCTCAACAAAAAAGAGTTAAACAACATAAATTAATGGTTGAAAGTTTAAAAAGGGGAAATAAAGTTTTGACAGCAGGAGGAATTCTTGGAGTTGTTACTAAAGCAATTGATGGTTCTGAAACAGTTAGTGTAGAAATTTCTTCAGGTGTAACCGTAGAATTGGCAAGACAAATGATTTCTGAAGTAAGGGGCGAAGAAAAAATTAAAGCAAAAGTAGCTGAAAATAAGATTAAACCAAAATCCAAAAAGTAACTAATTTTTTCACTCCTTAAATATTTAATAAAGTGACACAAAATGAAAAGTTTATCTAAAATTAGGATTATTCTAATATTGTTTAGTGTATTTTTAGGTCTTGTATATGCTGCACCTAATTTTTTTAATGGTTCTCTGCAAAATAATTCTATTAATTTATTGCCAGGAAAAAAAATAAATCTTGGTTTAGATTTAAAAGGTGGATCATATCTTTTGTTAAAAGCTGATATGGAGGTAGTATTTGCCGAAAAATTAGAATCATTAATGTCCGATATTAGATCCTCTCTTAGAAAATCCAAAATTGGTTATAAGAAATTAAATATAATGGAAGATTTTGTTTCTTTTCAAATGCGGAAAGGAACATCTGTAGAAAAAATAAAATCCGTTATATTAGGCATAGATAAAAATTTAATTGTTAAGAATAATACTGATATTTTTCAAATTGAATTCTCTGATGCTAACAAGCAAAAAATTACTAAAACAACTATGATGCAAGCAATTGAAATAGTCAGAAGAAGAATAGATGAAACTGGAACTAATGAGCCTAGTATTCAGCAACAAGGTTCTGATAGAATAATTGTTCAATTACCAGGTTTAGATGATCCAAGTCGTATAAAAAAGTTATTAGGAAAAACTGCTAAATTAAACTTTCAATTAGTTCATCCTACAATTTTATCTGAAGATATTAACAAAGACTCGAAATCTCCCCCAGGTTATATTGTATTACCGGAAGATAAAAATCTTGATCGATTTTATATGGTTAATAAGAGAGTAATGGTTTCGGGAGAAATGTTAAAAGATGCTAGTCCTACGTTTGACAGAAATAATAGTCCTTCTGTTTCATTTCAATTATCACCCTTAGGAGGTAAAAAATTTGGAAGAGTAACTGGTAAAAATGTTGGTAGAGCTTTTGCAATTGTCCTAGACGGTAAAGTTGTTAGTGCACCGGTTATTCAAACTCAAATTTTTTCAACAGGTCAAATAACTGGGGCATTCAGTGTCCAAGAAACAAATGATCTAGCTTTAGTTCTTAGATCAGGTGCATTACCTGCACCAATGATTATTTTAGAAGAACGTTCAGTAGGACCAGGGTTGGGTAGTGATTCAATATCATCAGGTAAAATAGCCAGTATAATTGGCTTAATAGCCGTTATGTTTTTTATGTTAATAACTTATGGCGTATTTGGGATATTTGCTAATATTGCTCTATTTTGTAATATTATTTTTATTATAGCTTTATTAAGCATGATTCAAGCAACTCTTACATTACCAGGCATTGCTGGAATAGTTTTAACAATGGGTATGGCGGTAGATGCAAATGTTTTGATTTTTGAACGTATTAAAGAAGAGTTTAATGCCGGAAGAAAAATTGTAGACGCTATTGAAGCTGGTTTTCAAAGAGCTATTTCAACAATTGTTGATGCTAATTTAACAACATTATTTGCTGCTCTTGCGTTGTATTCATTTGGAAGTGGTCCTATTAAAGGTTTTTCAGTTACTTTGATGATAGGAATAGCCACATCTATGTTTACTGCTATTATTATAACTAAATATCTTGTTTTATTTTATTCAAAGAAAAAAGATATTAATAATATTTTATTTTAAGGTTTAAATATGAAATTATTAAGATTAATTCCAAGTAATACAAACTTTGATTTTTTACGTTTTAAAAAAATTGCTTTTATTTTCTCGGCTATAATAATTTTAGGAACTATCGTAAGTCTACTAATTAATAATTTGAACTATGGTATTGATTTTAAAGGTGGAATATTATTAGAATTAAGAAGTAATAATTCAAATAATGGCAACATTGATGATCTAAGAAATAAAGTTTCCACTTTAAACGCTGGTGAAGTTTCAATACAAAACTTTGGAAAAGAAACAGATTTTTTAGTAAGAATTCAAAAGCAAGATGGCAACCAAAAACAACAAATTGCTATGATTGAAAAAGTTAAATCTGTTACAAATAAAGATTACAATGTAAGAAGATCCGAATTTGTTGGTCCAGTTGTTGGTGATGAGTTAAAAACTGCTGGAATGTTAGCTGTTTCTTTAGCTTTGTTATCAATCATGGTCTATATTTGGTTTAGGTTTGAGTGGCAATTTTCGATTGCTGCAATTATTGCTTTAACTCACGATGTTTTAACTACAGTTGGCTTGTTTTCTATCCTCAAATTAGAGTTTAACTTAGCTACAATCGCAGCAATTTTAACCACTGCTGGATATTCTATAAATGATACTGTGGTTATTTTCGATAGAGTTAGAGAAAATTTAAGAAGATATAAGTCAAAAGACCATTACTTTATTTATAATAAATCTATTAATGAAACCTTATCTAGAACTGTAATAACATCAGTTACTACTCTAATAGCTTTATTTATTATTTTCTTTTTTGGTGGTGCTGTATTATCTGATTTTGCTCTTGCAATGATATGGGGAGTATTAATAGGAACATTTTCTTCAATTTTTGTTGCAGTTTCGTTATTGACCTTTTTTAATATTAATAAAGGAGATAAAGTTGAGGACCAACCAAATGTTCCAGAATATGAAAGATAATTAAATATGAATTTCTTCTACCCATTTCTTAAATGAGTTTAACGCATTATTAGCTTGTATTTTTTTCTTTTCTCTTCCTTTCAAATATTTCTTTTTATTTTGAATTGTACCAGTAAAGTTGATATCAGGCATTAGACCAAAATTAATATTCATAGGTTGAAATGTTTTTGGGTTTGCATTCATTGTAATATGTTTTAATAAAGCCCCATGAGCAGTATTATCTGGTGGAAGTTTGAAATCAGTTTTTTTAAAATCATGCGCAGCTACCATGCCTGAAATCAAACCTATTGCCGCAGATTCAACATAACCTTCAACCCCAGTAATTTGGCCAGCAAAAATAATATTTGGAGATTTTTTTAAACGTAAATATTGATCTAATAATATGGGAGATTTTATAAATGTATTTCTGTGAAGACCTCCAAGTCTTGCAAACTCAGCCTCTTCTAAACCAGGAATTGTTTTGAAAACTTCTTTTTGTGCACTGTGTTTCATTTTGGTTTGAAAACCAACAATGTTAAATAATGTACCAGATTTATTATCTTGCCTTAATTGAACAATAGCATACGGTTCTTCACAACTGTTTGGGTTTGTTAAACCTACAGGTTTCATAGGCCCATAACGTAGTGTTTCGTCACCTCTTCTAATTATTTCTTCTATAGGCATACATCCTTCAAAGAATGGTGTATCTTCGAAATTTTTGAAGTCCATTTTAGGAGCTTTTTTAACTTTTTCTAAAAACTCATAGTATTCTTTTTTTGATAACGGACAGTTTATATAATCATCTCCATCACCCTTATCGTATCTAGATTGTTTCCAAGCTATAGTCATATTTATTGTATCTTTGTAAATAATTGGAGCTATTGCGTCATAAAAAGCTAATGCATTTTCACATGTTTTATTTTTAATATACTCTGTTAAATGACCAGACGTTAATGGGCCTGTGGAAACAATTACTATTTGGTTTTTAAATT
>QBXD01000036.1 GCA_003283875.1 SAR116 cluster bacterium AG-321-A13
ATAAAATCAATCTTAAACTCTAGAGAAACCTCCATTCAAAATGATTTAGTTAAAGCCAAGACTTCAAATCAAGAATCTGAAAAAATCAGACAATCAATTATAAAAAGTCAGGAAGACATTAAATCAAAGTCACAAAAAATTATTTCTGACGCCATATTGGAGTCAAAACAAAGTATTGAAAAAAAAGAAAAGGAGATTTCTGCAAAATTAGAATTGAAGGTTTCGGAAGCAGAAAAGAAAATAATTGATACACAAAATACTGTTATTAACGATGTTATTAATGTTGCTGAAGAAATAACAGCTGATGTAGTCAGAAAATTTACAGATATAAAATATGATAAAAGCAATGTCAAAAAAGCAATAAAGCTAGCTTCGAATAATGTATTGATGGAGAAATAACGTGTACCTTGATGAAACCGCTTGGGTTGCAATAGCATTTATTATATTCATTGCCTTGGTTTGGAAAAAAGCAAGTAAGGCAATAATGTCTATATTAGATGAAAGATCCTTATTAATACAGAATGAATTACAGGAAGCTAAATCTCTTAAAGAAGAGGCTTTAGAAGAGCTTAGAAAATCTTTACAAACCCAAAAAAAAGTTTCAGAAGAAGCCGAAAATATAATCCGTGAAGCAAAAGAGACAGCAAAAAAGATACAAGAAGAAGCCTATTCCCAATCTTCAGATGTTATAAAAAGAAAAGAGGATCAGGCTAAACAAAAGATTATCTCGTTAGAAACTGATGCAATTAAAAATATAAAAAAAATAACTGGTAACGTTATAATCGAATCCTCAAAAATATATATAGAATCTAATATTGATAAAAAAGAAAAGGTAAATTTAATAACTAAATCATCTAATGAGATAAAACCATCCTTGTTGGTTTAATTATCTCAGCCCCAAATAAACTTGACCGCCGTTAGGTATTTTTATATCAAATTCTGTTTCTCTATCAACTATTTTACTTCCCTTTAAGAGAAACTGCGAGTATTTAAAACTATCTCTATCATATTCTTTATTATTCATGTCAGTTGAAACTAATGTGATAATTACAGGGACAAAATCTTCAATATTATTGTCTTTTCTAACAGCTCTTACGTTTACTGAAATTTCCATTTCAATTTTATCGTTATCTTTAGTACAGTATGTTTTTATACCTCTCAAACCAATATAAACAGGTAATTTATTTTCAGATTTAACAATAACTTCTGCGGCCTTTTTGGGTGCTGTTACTTTAGGGCAATCTACAAAATCCTTTTTGAGAGATGAGCAACCATTTAGAATTAAAAAAAAACAAAGGATAATAAATTTAACCATTAATAATTACCTTTTAGCATAAAAAACTTTAAAACAAGATTAATCTTTATTGACGTAATCAATGTAATACATCAAAAGTAAATTATGAAGAAACAAAAAATAAATTTATATTTAGCTTCTCCTAGAGGTTTTTGTGCTGGCGTTGATAGAGCAGTAAAAATAGTTGAAGAATCTATTAAAAAATTTGGAGCCCCAGTTTACGTCAGACATGAAATAGTTCATAACAAAGATGTTGTTAATTCACTGGCACGAATTGGCGCTATTTTTGTAGACGAGGTTAGAGAAGCACCAATAAATCGACCTATAATTTTCTCTGCACATGGTGTCGCTAAATCTGTTGTTAATGAAGCTAAAAAAAGAAAAATGATATCCATTGATGCAACTTGTCCGTTAGTCACTAAAGTTCATAATGAAACAATACGTCATTATAATATAGGTAGACATGTTTTATTAATAGGTCACAAAAATCATGTTGAAGTGATAGGTACCATGGGACAAGTTCCTGAAGATAGTATTACATTAATTGAAACTGAAGAAGATGCTCATAAAGTAAAAGTTTCTAATCCTGATAATTTAGCTTTTGCCACACAAACAACTTTATCATTAGATGATACTAGTAAAATTTTAAATATATTAAAAAATAGGTTTCCTAACATTAAGGGACCAAGCTCTGAAGATATATGTTACGCGACTACAAATAGACAGTTGGCTGTTAAATCAATGTCAAAAATATGTGATTACATTTTGGTAATAGGAGCAGAAAATTCTTCAAACTCAGTTCGCTTAGTTGAAGTGGCATTGTCACATGGTGTTCAAAAAGCTATTTTGATCCCAAATGAAGAAAAATTAGATATGTTTCTAAATAATTTTAATCCAAAAAAATATCCTAATATTGGATTGACAGCAGGTGCTTCCGCCCCTGAAACTTTAGTCCAAGTTTTAATATCAAAACTAAAAAAAGATTTTGACGTTAATCTCATAGATCACGAAGTCACAAAAGAAGATGTAAAATTTAATTTACCAAAAATGTTAAGATGAGAAATTAGGACACTAAGTTGGCAGTTTATACTAATTTAAATGATGTACAAATATCTGATTTTTTAAAACTATATAGAATTGGTAAGTTAATTTCATTTACTGGGATTACAGAAGGAATAGAAAATAGTAATTTTCATTTAAAAACTACCAGTGGTGAATTTATACTTACAATTTTTGAAAAGAGAGTTAACAAAAAAGATTTACCATTTTTTATAAATGTAATGAAACATCTCAGTAAAAAAAAGTTTTTTTGCCCAAGACCAATTAGTGATGCAAAAGATAATTATCTTCAAGAATTACTTGGAAAACCCGCAATAATTGTAAACTATTTACAAGGAAAATCTAAAACTAGAATAACAATAGAAGACTGTCATAAAGTCGGATCTAAAATAGCCTTAATGCATATAAAAACTAAAGATTTCTCTTCTGAAAGAGAAAATTCTCTTTCAATAAATGGATGTCAAAATCTTATTAAAAAATGTGATGTTTCAATTCCTAATGAAATTTTAAATAAAATTGAACCTAACATTTTAAAAGAGATACAAAATTCATTTAATTACTGTGTGAAGTTTTGGCCATACAATTTACCCAAAGGTTTTATTCACGCAGACATTTTTCCCGATAATGTATTTTTTCATGAAAATAAGTTATCAGGCATAATAGATTTTTATTTTTCTTGTACTGATATTTTATCTTATGACTTAGCTATAGCCATAAATGCTTGGTGTTTTGATCAAGAAAAAAGTTTCAACAAAAAAAAATATCAATCTTTACTTGATGGATACAACTCTCAAAGAAAATTAAGTAGTGATGAAATTTTTTATTTGCCTCTTTTATCTAAAGTTGCATCTATAAGGTTTTTACTTACAAGATTATATGACTGGGTACACACTCCAAAAGATGCAGATGTTCTTCCTAAAAACCCTGCAGAATATATAAACAAGTTAAAACACTTTAAAGAAGTAGTCGAAAAAATAAATTACCACGAAACTAACCAGCTATGAATGAGGTAACAATTTACACAGATGGCGCTTGCTCAGGTAACCCAGGTAAAGGCGGATGGGGTGCTATATTGATATACGCTAAAGAAAAAAAGTACATGTCAGGATCAAAACAATTAACAACAAATAATCAAATGGAATTAACTGCTACTATTGAAGCCCTTAAAGCAATTTTAAAACCTAGCAATATAGCTTTATATACTGACTCACAATATGTAAAAAATGGCATAACTTCTTGGATTTTTAATTGGAAAAAAAATGGATGGAAGACAGCAAATAAGAAACCCGTTGCTAATAAAGATTTGTGGATAGAGTTAGAAAAGTATGTTGATTTTCACTCAGTAAGTTGGTTTTGGGTTAAAGGTCATTCGGGAGATCATTATAACGAAATAGCAGACGAATTAGCCGTTAAAGCTATGAACGAGAAATCTTAAAAGATTACAAATGTTTTAACATATTCTCGGCTGAGGAAACTTCAAAAGCCCCTACCTCTTCAACAAATAATTTAGATATAATATTATTTTCAATGACCATAGAAAATCTTCTTGATCTTCGTCCCATAACTTTTCCAAAGTCCATATCTAGCCCTAAAGCTTCTGAGATTGAACAATCTGTATCTGCAAGCATGTCTATTTTTCCGACTACACTATTTGATTCACCCCAGGCACGCATAACATGTGGATCATTAACTGCCATACATGCGACTACAGTTACACCTTTTTCTAAAATTTGTTCATAATTTTTAATATAACTAGGTAAGTGTTTAGCAGAACAAGTAGGAGTAAAAGCACCAGGTAATGCAAAAAGAACTACTTTTTTCGATTTAAAATATTCTTCAGTACTAATATGCTTGACACCTTCATGATCTTTCAAAAGAAAAGTACCTGATGGGAAACTATCTCCTACACCTATTGACATATAAACTCCTTAATTTTAATAAGTTCATACAATAAACAAATATAAATTATTTTAAACCGATTTATTTAGCTGTATCTAAATATTCTTTAATCACTTTAACGGTTAAGAGCTCAGGAAAAATTTTACCATCAGGTATTAGAGGACTATATATTTCGTTAAATGGTATCCCATAGCGCCCCTTTAAAGCTAAAAATTCCTGGATTTTTTCATTTGGCTTTGTCCAATCTAATCTTAAAATTATAACATTATTTTTCTTAAATAGTTCTGAAACTTCTTTGGTATCAATAACAAAAATTTTATTTACCTTACACGTTAAACACCAATCAGCAGTAATATCTATGAAAACAGTTTTACCTTCTTTTACTAATTGATTAGGTAAACTAATATTACCACTTATATTCCAATTAATTATTGATTTATCAGAGATATTTGTTTCACTAAATTTGTTAGTATTACTTTGTAATTCCACTAAAACATTAATCAACCATAGAGAGGTTATTAAAAGTAAAAGGGCCATTAGTTTTTTGAAGATTATTAACCAATTACCAGGCTTGGGAATAAATGATATCATCCTTGGAAATAAGCCAAATAAAATCAATGGTAAAGACAAGCCAAATCCCATTATTAAAAGGACAGAATAAATTTCAATTGTGCTCCCTGAAAGAGCAAAACCAATTGCTGTTCCTACTAGTGGGGCTGTACAAGGCGTTGCCAAGAAAGTTAAAAACATTCCTGTTAAGAAATCACCAAAGAAACCTTCTCCTTTGTAAGACAAGATTGACAGGAGTTTTGCAGGTAGAAAATAATGGAATATACCTAGAAGATTTAACGCAAAAAAAGACGTTAATACAATCATAAATATAAGGAAATATGGGTTTTGAAATTGTATTCCCCAACCAACAAGATTTCCAGAAGTTTTAATGAAATATGTTATTGTTGCTAACAAGAAAAATGTAGTCAGAATTCCTAATATATTAAAAAATAATTTCTTATTATAAACTGTTCTGCTCTTAGAACTTAGACTCACAAGTTGTATCATTTTAAGCGACAATACAGGTAAAACACATGGCATAAAATTTAATATAAACCCACCTATGAAGGCTATAAGTAAAATTTGAAAACCTAGAGGATTATCAATATTGTTAAAAACATTATTTGTTTTTAATGTTTTCAAGTTCCTAATGGATGCTTGATAGCTATAATTATCACTAAGAAAAGTAAATTTCAAACCAGTAAAATTATATTTATTTTTATTGGTAAGATTTATCGATAAATTCAACAAATTTTCTTTCGACGAGTAGTATGGCTTAGAATAAATATGACCTTTACTATCTTCAATAATGATATCATATGGTTTTATATTTAAGTTATTTTCAAAAGTTATTTTTAATTTATTCTCTTCAAAATTAGATGATATTAACTTTAAGTTTTGTTCTGCTAATCTTGGCACTTGATTTTTATACTTAATTATTTCTCCTAATTGGATTTTATTTTCATTATCAAGATTGAGTTCATTTAAGTTAAACTTATGAGTTACAGGCACACAAATATCTGAGCAAACCTGCGCATTCAATTCCAGAAGACCTGACATAACTTGTTCCTGTTGTTCAAGTATGATTTCTAAAGGAAAAATAACTTTTTTTTCGTAACCAAATGTTTCTATACCAAAAAAATCAAATCTTTTCGGGTTTGGATATAAGAGTTTTGCTGATTTAATATTATTGGCATTGTTAAAGTTTATTTCAGGAGGTAAACCTGCATCTCCTGGATTTCGCCAATATATTTTCCATTTTGGTAAAAGATTAACTTTTAAGCCTAGTAAAATTTCAGACGGGTTACTTTCAGATTTTTTTCCAAACAAAAGTTCGAAATTAACAAATTTGTAATTTTCATTTATTTCTAAAGCGTTATTAGAAGATAAAAAATTTGAGAAACATTTGTTAATATTTAAAAAGTTAACAAAAAATAAACAAAAACAGATAAATACAATTTTATGAAATTTTAAACTAACTACATTATTGTACATTATTTCTTTTCGGTTATTATTTATTTATTAATAATATATTGGAATAACACATATGGATCAAGAATTGTTAGGTAAACTTTTGATTGCATCTCCAGGACTTGAAGATGTAAGATTCCAAAATTCAGTTATACTAGTTTGTGAACATACTAATGAAGTTACTATGGGCTTGATTTTAAATAAACCTCTATATAATTTTGACACCTCCCAATTCTTAAAAAAGATGAAAATAAATAATGATCTTAAAATTAAATCCAATCCAACTTTTTTTGGAGGTCCTGTGCATCTAAATCAAGGTTTTATTATACACTCTAATGAAAAAAAATATCCCACTTCAGAACATATTCTTGAAGGAGTAATGATTACTAGTTCTGAGGAAATTTTACAAGATATTTCAAAAAATCAACCACCAGAAAATGCTAAAATTTTTCTAGGTTGTGCAGTATGGGATAAAGGACAACTAAATAATGAAGTGCTTGAAAATTCTTGGATTATTACAAATTCTTCAAAGGAATTAATATTCCACAATAATTTAGAAATATCATTATGGAAAGATTCACTTAATAAGATGGGGATTGATCCTAAAAAGCTTGTATCATACTCGGGGAGAGCATAAACAATCTAATTAAGCAAATTATTTATGTTTAATTTCTTTAATGATGATGCATCTGGACCTATTACAGATAAGACTGGATTAGCTGAAGCAAACAATTTTTCTACAACATCATAGATAGAAGTAATAGATATACTTTCAATTTTTTTTATTACTTCATTAGTTTCTATTAGTTTACCAAAATTAATCATACTTTTTGCGTAATATTCAGCTCTTGCACCGTTACTTTCTTGCCCCATAATAAAGCCTGAACGCATTTGAGCTTTTGCTCTAGTTAATTCATCATTAGAAATAGAGTTCTTGATATTTTTCCATTCGTTTAAACTTGCTTCAAGTAATTCATTTAAATCATTTGGTGAAGTGCCCGCATAAAATCCAAACACTCCTGAGGAATTTTGCATCTGTGTAAAAGAAAAAATAGAATAACATAATCCTCTTTTTTCTCTTATTTCTTGGAATAACCTTGATGACATGCCACCACCTAGTATAATGGTGAGTGCGCGTAACGAATAACGATCAATATCAGTATTTTTAAGACCCTCAATACCAAAAACTAATTGTGATTGTTCTAAATCTCTATCTTCTCCACAAAAACCCGAATTCCATCTTGATAAATTTTTTCTATATTTAAAACTATTTTTTATATTTGAAAATTTTTCTTCAACAGTTCTAAAAAACCAATCTCTATCTATATTACCAGACGAGGCAACAACCATATTTTCTGGGGCATAATTAGCTTTCAAAAATGATTTTAAATCACATTGTTGAAAATTACTTACAGTCTCTTTCGTTCCAAGAATTGGCCTGCCTATAGATTGATTTTTAAAAGCTGTTGAAGTAAAATTTTCAAACACCTTATCATCTGGAGCATCGTATGACTGACCTATTTCTGAAATAATAACCCCGCGTTCTCTTTCAATTTCCTCTATTGGAAAAGTAGAGTTTTTAATTATGTCAGATAAAATATCAATACCAAGATTTGTGTCCTCTTTTAAAACTTTTAAATAATAAGCTGTGACCTCTTTGCTTGTGTATGCATTTATATCTCCACCAACATCTTCTATTTCCCTAGCTATTTTTTCTGCATTTCTGTTTTCAGTTCCTTTAAATGCCATATGTTCTAGCATATGTGCTATTCCACATTCTTCCTTTGCCTCTTGCGAACTTCCAGATCCAATATAAACTCCAACTGACGTACTATGAACATCCATCTGGTCATGCAATAATGTAAGACCACTATCTAATATTTTGAATTCTACATCCATCAGTTTCTCATATTAGATTTAATAAAATTTTGAACATCATTTATGCTTGGATCCATTATATTAAAATATTCTTTACTGCTCATTATATTTTCCAAATGAAAAGGTTTTTTTGGCATTACATTTATACTTTTACTAATTATCTCTGGAAACTTTGCTGGATGAGCACATGCAAGTGAAATTACAGACATATCTTTTGATATAATATTGTTATCAAGTGCCTTTTGAGCTGCTCCATATCCAATTGCACTATGGGGGTCAAGAATGTAATTATAGTCTGTATAAACTTTGTTTATTATCTCTAAAGTTTCCTCGTCTGAAATCATATATGCAGAAAATAAATTATTGATTTTTTCAAGTTGATTTTTTGTGATTTCAAAATTACCATAATTTTTGAATTCTTTCATTTGTTGCCTAACTTTATCTGTATCTCTTTCGTTTATCTCGTATAAGAGCCTTTCAAAATTACTAGAGACTTGTATATCCATACTTGGACTATAGGAAGGAAGCACATTTTTTCTCTCCATTACTCCATTATTGAAAAACCTTGTTAATATATCGTTCTGATTTGATCCACATATTAATTTTGATATAGGCAAACCAACTTTTTGGGCCATCCATCCTGCTAATATGTTCCCAAAATTACCTGTAGGAACTGAGAATACAATCTCTTTATCCGGCACACCTATTTTTAAAGCAGAGTAAAAATAATATACAATTTGAGGTAAAAGTCTTACCCAGTTTATAGAGTTTATAGCTGACAATGAAGTTTCATCTTTAAATTTCAAGTCTTCAAAACAATCTTTTACTATTTCCTGACACCCATCAAAATCTGTTTTAACCGATAAAGCATAAGCTCCTCTTTCATTAATCCAAGTCATCTGCTTTTGTTGAACAATTGAAACTCTTTGATGTGGGAAGAGTATAAAGATATCTATATTTTCTTTTCCCTTAAAAGCTTCTAAAGCAGCAGATCCTGTATCACCACTAGTCGCTCCCAAAATTACGCCCTTTTCAGCTCTTTTGTTTAGTGCTTGATTAAAAGCTCTAGCTAAAAACTGCATAGCATAGTCTTTAAAAGCTAAGGTCGGACCGTGGAACAATTCAAGCACGTGTAAGTTCTTATTAAGTTGATATAAGGGGGCAACATCTTTGTTAAATACAGAGTAGGTATCTTTGGAGATATTTAATAATTCGTTTTCACTTAAACAAGGTTCTACGAAAGGTCTTATAATTTTTGCTGATAATTCCGCATAATTTAAATGCTTCATTTCATTTAAATCAGAATGGCTAAATTGGGGCCATTCTTCTGGCATGAACAAGCCTCCATCCCGAGCTAAACCAGACAAAAGAACGTCTTCATAAGAAAGGGATGATTCTCCACCTCTTGTACTTGAATATTTAATCGAATTACTCATTTTTGTCTTTCTTTTTGAAACTTAATCTACCAGAAGACACGTGATATGAGAAATATACAAATAACAAAGACAAAGCCAAGCCATACCAGGTTACAGCATATGATAAGTGTTGATTCCTTAATTTTGGTTTACCTGTAACTCCTATTGGAAGAGTTAGCTTTTCACCTTGTCGAAGAGCATCTATATAATAATTATTTATTACTTGATTTGAA
>QBXD01000037.1 GCA_003283875.1 SAR116 cluster bacterium AG-321-A13
TCCTCACTATGGTATTGATATAGCCGCAAAAAAAGGTACCTCTGTATTGGCACCAATAGAATCGATAGTAAGAATGGCGGAAAAAGATTTATATTACACAGGTGGAACTATAATGTTAGACCATGGTCATGGGGTTACATCTGTATACTCACATCTATCATTGATAAATGTAAACGTTGGAGACAAAGTTAAAAAAGGTCAAAAAATTGGTGAAATTGGATCTACTGGGAGATCTACTGGTCCACATTTAGATTGGCGTATTAACTGGTTTTTAGAACGTTTAGACCCCGCGTTGTTAGTACGGTAAAATTACCTTTAATAATAGCATCTTAACTATTTACTATTAATCTAAAAGCTTGACAGATTGTTGTTTCGAGCTATATTCCGTTAACAATTTATAAGTAAAATTAATATTCATAAACTTATTATATAAAAAAACTTTTTATAATAATCGGAATAGTTAAATGTATGCAGTAGTTAAAACCGGTGGAAAACAATATCGCGTTGAAAAAGAAGATGTGGTTTTAGTTGAAAAATTAAACGCAAATGATGGAGATCAAGTAGTTCTTGATAACGTGCTAATGATTGGTGAAGGTAAAAAAGTTACATTAGGTAACCCTTTGATTAATGATGCTGCAGTTATGGCCCAAGTTGTTAGACAAACTCGTGGTCCAAAAATAACCATGATTTATAAAAGAAGAAGAAAAAATAGTCGTAGAAAACAAGGTCACAAACAAGATCTAACTCTTCTCAAGATTATTGATATTGCTGAAAAAGGTGGATCTAAGCTTGCTCCAAAAAAAGCTGTCACTAAGTCAACAGTTTCAAAAGTTAAAACTGAAACTAAAGCTAAACCAGCAGTTAACAAGCCGAAAATCACAGAACCTAAAGTTGCAACTAAAGCTAAAATACCCACAACCAAGTCACCGGATACAAAAGTTAAAGCTGAAATTAAAGCTAAGACAGTAGCAACTAAGTCAAAGGAAAAAAAAGATACAGGTCAAGCTAAAACTAAAGCAGCACCAAAAATTAAAAAATCAACTACTAAAGATAAGTAAAGGATTTATAGATGGCACATAAAAAAGCAGGTGGAAGTTCAAGAAATGGTAGAGATTCTGCCGGTAGAAGACTAGGAGTAAAAAAATTTGGCAGTGAAGCTGTTGTTCCTGGTAATATTATAATAAGGCAAAGAGGTACAAAATTTCATCCTGGATTAAATGTAGGTATGGGCAAAGATCATACGATTTTTTCTTTGATAGATGGACATGTAAAATTTAAAGAACATAAAGGTAAAAAGATGTTCGTATCAGTTGAGCCTGTCAAACAAGCTGCTGAATAATTTATATTTTATTTTTCTTTCAGGAATAGCTTGAAAAGCTATTCCTTTTTTTTGTTTTTAAAAATCTTCCCATCTATAATAGTATATATTAGGATTTTATCATGAAATTTTTAGACCAAGCTAAGATATATATAGCTAGTGGACATGGCGGATCTGGAGCAATTTCTTTTAGAAGAGAAGCACATGTTCCTTTTGGTGGTCCAGACGGTGGTAATGGTGGACGAGGTGGAGATGTAATAGCCTTATGTTCAGATGGATTAAATACCCTAATTGACTTTCGTTATCAGCAACACTTTAAAGCGAGGCCTGGAGAAGGTGGTAAGGGAAGAGATCGAAGCGGGATTAGCGGTAAAGACGTAATTCTTAGATTACCATTGGGAACACAGATTTTGAACGAGACAAATAATTTCATCCTAGCTGACATGACCAAAATTGGACAAAAAGTAATTCTTGCTAAGGGTGGAGAAGGTGGCAAAGGTAATGCTTTTTTTAAAACTTCTATCAATCAATCCCCAAGAAAATCACAACCAGGTGGAGAACTAGAAGAAAAATGGATTTGGCTTAGATTAAAGTTAATTGCAGATATAGGCTTAATAGGTCTACCAAATGCTGGTAAAAGTACATTGCTCTCTAGAGTTACTTCAGCAAAACCTAAAATAGCTGATTATCCTTTTACTACCTTGCACCCAAACCTTGGTGTTGTCCACCAAGATAACAAAGAGTTTGTAATTGCCGATATACCTGGGCTTATTGAGGGAGCACATGAGGGTTCAGGTTTAGGACATAGATTTTTAGGACATGTAGAACGTTGTAAAGGGTTACTTCATCTTATAGATGTGACAAGTGATAACATTAAGCGTGATTACTTAACAATAATTAGAGAACTTGAAGCTTACGACACTAGTCTATCTGAGAAAAAACAGATTATAGTTCTAACAAAATGTGATGCTGTAAAAGATCAGAAATTAAACATCGCCAAGGAGCAACTAAAAAAATTAAATGTTCAAAATGTTTTTGGCATATCATCTGTTTCAGGAGAAAATATAACAAAACTGGTAAGGCAACTTCAGGATCTTATAACTTCAATGAACAAAATAGACGATAATGAAGATGGGTTTGAAAAAGTCTCATCTTGGTCCCCGTAAAGAAGAAAAAAATGAATAAAAATGATTTAATTCAAAATTCAAAAAGAGTTGTAATAAAGATTGGTTCTGCACTTTTAATTGACAAGGAAAATGGCAGTCTAAATAATAAGTGGTTAAACTCCCTTGCCCTTGATATTAACAACCTTCTTAAACTAGAAAAAGAAGTCATAATTGTATCTTCCGGCTCTATTGCACTTGGTAAAAAACAGTTAAAATTAAGAGATAATTTATCTCTCGATGAAAAACAAGCTGCAGCTGCTACAGGTCAAATAAGCCTTGCTTATGCTTGGAAAGATATTATGGGAAAGTATGGGTTAAATATTGCTCAAATTTTATTGGCTCCTGACGATACTGAAACTAGACGAAAACACTTAAATGCAAGAGCTACTTTACTAAAACTTCTCGAGCTTAATGTAATACCTGTAATTAATGAAAATGATACGGTTTCTACTGAAGAGATAAGATTTGGAGATAATGATAGACTAGCAGCAAGAGTAGCACAAATGTGTAGCGCAGATCTTCTTATTTTACTTTCTGATATTAATGGTCTTTATTCTTCTGACCCAAATATTAATAAAAATTCAGTTTTTATTGATGAAATTACAGAAATTACTAAAGAAATTGAATTTATGGCTGGGCCTACTCACACTAGCTTTTCTTCAGGGGGTATGGTTACAAAAATAGAAGCTGCTAAAATTGCAACTAAAGCTGGATGTAATATGATTATTTGTGATGGGCGCCCTATAAGTCCATTGTTAAAGTTAAATCAGCAAGAAGCTAAGTTTAGTTGGTTTAAAGCTAACGAAAAACCTCTAAATTCAAGAAAACAATGGATATCTGGAGCTCTTCAAGTAAAAGGAAAAATTACTATAGATAAAGGCGCATCAGAAGCCATTAAAAAAGGTTTTTCTGTTTTATCAGCAGGCATTATTAAAACTGAAGGTAATTATGAAAAAGGCGACTTAATTCAAATAATTGATGAAAATGAAACCTTTGTTGGAAAAGGTTTAACTCACTTTAATAATTCTGAGGTTGAATTAATTAAAGGTTCTAAGAGTAATAATATTGAAACTATATTAGGTTACAGAGGTAAAGATGAAGTCGTTCATAGAGATGATCTAGTATTTGAAAAAAAATAAGAGTTAAATATGAATAATAATATTTTTGAATATGTAAAAGTTATTAACCAAAAGTCTAAAAAAGCTTTTGATAATATTTCAAGAAGTAGTTCTAAAGATCGAAATTTGGCTATTTTCAATACCTCTTTAATTATAAAACAAAAAAAAGAAGAAATTCTACAGGCAAATAAAATTGATATAGGAAATGCAAAGCAAAAAAATCTTACTGATGCATTTGTAGATAGATTATTTCTAAACGATAAAAGAATGAACGATATAATTAGTGGCTTAAAAAAAATTGCTGAAATGGATGATCCTATTGGAATTGAATTGTCAAGGTGGAAACAACCAAATGGTCTTGATATTTCAAGGATTTCAGTTCCACTTGGTATAATTGGTATTATATATGAATCGAGACCAAATGTAACTATTGATTCAGGAAGTCTATGTATAAAATCTGGTAACACAGTGATACTTAGAGGAGGCTCAGATTCAATCAACTCTTCAAAAATCTTAACTTCATGTCTCCAAGAGGGATTAATGAGCGCTAATTTACCTGCTGACGCGGTTCAAATGATAGATAATACAGATAGAGAATCTGTCACAGCAATGCTCAGATCTACAGGTCAAATTGATGTTATTATTCCTCGAGGTGGCAAATCTCTTGTTAATAAGGTTCAACAAGAGGCTAAAGTTCCAGTCTTTGCTCATCTAGAAGGTATTTGTCATTTGTATATTGATAAGGACGCAGACGTAGAAAAAGCAATTAAGATTGTAATTAATTCAAAAATGAGAAGAACCGGTATTTGTGGGGCTTTAGAAACATTACTTATTGATAAAGAAATTAGCAATAAAGTAGTACCTATTTTAGTTAAAAAATTAATGGAATCTGGATGTCATATTAAAGGAGACTATGAAACAAAAGCTATAGCCGATGAGATTGAATTGGCATCAGAAATTGATTGGGAAACAGAGTATCTTGAAGCAATTTTATCTATTAAAATTGTTAATGGAGTATCAGGAGCTATTAATCACATTAATAATTATTCTTCAAATCACACAGAATCCATTGTTACAGAAAACAAAATTACTGCCGAAAGTTTTTTATCTTCAGTAGATAGTGCGATTGTAATGCATAATGCTTCTACTCAATTTGCTGATGGTGGAGAATTTGGCATGGGAGCTGAAATAGGAATTTCAACTGGTAGAATACATGCTAGAGGACCTGTTGGGGCTTCTCAATTAACTAGCTTTAAATATATTGTAAGAGGAAAAGATCAAATTCGTGATTGAAAATGTAAAAGTTAATTTCAAAAATAATACACCTAAGTGCTTTTCTTATAAAAGAAAAAGAAAAGTTGGAATTTTAGGCGGATCCTTTAATCCAGCTCATGAGGGTCATATCCATATTAGTAATATTGCAAGAACAGCCCTTGGTATTGACGAAGTTTGGTGGATAGTTGCGCCTCAAAATAGATTGAAATCTAGCATTGGGATGGAGAGTTTTGACAAAAGATTAAGTTATGCTAGATTATTTACAAGCAGATTATCCTATATAAAAGTTTTAGATATAGAGGAAAAAAATAAGCTCTATGCTTCTTATATGACAATTAATTTTTTAAATATTAAATCCCAAAGAGTTAAGTTTATCTGGTTAATGGGTAGTGATATTCTAGATAATTTTAATAAATGGCTTCATCCAAATTCAATTGCAAAAAATATGTATGTTGCGGTAATCTCTCGACCTAATTTTTTCAGCTCTTTTCTCAATACTAGAAAAACAACCAAGCTTGGCAAGAGACTAAAAACTTCAAAAAGTAAAACTATCTTTCTTAGAAAAAAACCGGTCTGGGTCTTTTTAAAAAACAGACTATTATCAATATCATCTTCTGAAATCAGAAGATTACAAAATTTTAATATAACGGAATTTCAAACATGAAAAAAATTATACCCCTATCTTCAAAAAAATTACTAAAGGTTACATTAGAATCATTAGATAACGATAAGGGAATAGACATTGTCAGTATTGATCTAATTGGAAGAAGTAGTATTGCTGATTACATGGTTGTGGTTAGTGGAAATACTGTTAGGCAAGTAACAGCGATGGCAAATAATTTAATTATAAAATATAAAGAAATGGGACTTCGTCTTCCATCACCTGAAGGAATGTCAAACGGTGATTGGGTATTAATTGATGCCAAGGATATACTTATTCATATTTTTCGTCCTGAAGTTAGAGATTTTTATAGTTTAGAAAAAATGTGGGTAAAAAAACAAGAAGAAGTCTCACCAGATGCATTAGAAAAATAATAATGCAATACATTATTTCAACTATTGGTAAAGCTAAAAATAGTGATGAAGATATAATTACTTTCAAATATCTTAAAAGAATTAAAAACGTTGAATTGAAACAATTTGAAGTCAAAAATAATAGCCCAGAAAAAAAAAGAGATGAGGAAGCTTTAAAGTTAATTAATGCAACACCCAAGAATGGTAAATTAATATTATTAGACGAAAAAGGTGAAAATTTATCTAGTAATGATCTCGCTAAAATAATATTAAAATGGAGAGATAATAATATAACCAATATAAATTTTGCTATTGGGGGAGCCTTTGGAAATGGCGAAAAAATTAAAAAAACTGCTGATAAAGTAATTGCTTTTGGTCAACTTACTTGGCCACATCAAATGGTAAAAATGATGATTGCAGAACAAATATATAGAATAGAGACTATAATTCAAGGACACCCTTATCATAAATAATTTTCTAGAAGTGAATTTAATTGATGAATGATAATAAAAATAGACCTGTTGTATTATGTATAATGGATGGATGGGGAATTGATAAAGATTCTGATTTTAATGCTGTATCACTTGCTAAAACACCTAACGTCAATTCTTTATCAAAAAAATATCCATATTCTACCCTTGAGGCATCTGGAGAACATGTTGGACTACCTCCTGGGCAAGTTGGAAATTCTGAGGTTGGTCACATGAATTTAGGTTCTGGAAGAGTTGTTTTGCAGACTCTCCCAAGGATTAACAAAGCTTTTGCTAATAATGAAATAAGCGATAATAAAAATTTTCAAGATTTTTTATCAAAACATAAAAAAAACAAAACCGTTCATCTTTTAGGGTTGTGTAGTGATGGTGGAGTTCACTCTCACTCAAATCATATTATTGCTATGTCCAAATTATTGCATGAAAATAATATTAGAACTGTAATTCATATATTCTCAGACGGAAGAGATTCTTCTCCTAAACAATTAGGCCAGCTAATTAAAAAATTTGAATTATCTCTACCCGATGATATTCAGATCGTTACCCTTATTGGTAGATATTACGCAATGGATAGAGATAATAGATGGGATAGAGTAAAAAAGTCTTTTGATCTAATTGCTTATGCCAAACATAAAAGAAAAGTAGCTAATGTTTTAATCGCAATTAAAGAGGCTTACGAAAACAACGAAACCGATGAATTTATTTCACCTACACTAATTGCTGATTATAAAGGAATACAAGAAGGTGATAGTCTACTTATGATTAATTTTAGAGCTGACCGGGTAAGAGAACTGTTAACAGCATTCTTAGACCCTAATTTTAACAAATTTAAAAAGGATGCCAAAACTCCCAAATTATTAAATTGTCTTGGAATGTCAGAGTATTCAAAAGAAATTTCAAACTATATGAACAGTATTTTTATAAAAGAAAAGATTGAAGATACACTTGGTGAAGTTATTGCAAAAGCGAATTTAAAACAACTTAGGTTAGCAGAAACAGAAAAATATCCTCATGTAACATATTTTTTTAATGGTGGAAATGAGACTGTAAATAAAGGTGAGACAAGAATTATGATACCATCACCCAAAGTCTCTACTTATGATTTAAAGCCAGAGATGTCTGCAAAAGAAGTTGAAAATGAATTAACAAACGCAATCCAAAAAAAAATCTATGATCTAATAATTATTAACTTTGCTAATCCTGATATGGTTGGTCATACCGGAGATTTGAAAGCGGCAATCAAAGCAGTTGAAACTGTAGATTATGCGGTAGGAAAAATCAAAAACGCATTAGATAAAACTAATGGGGTTATGCTATTAACAGCTGATCATGGTAATTGTGAAATTATGAAAAACTTAGAAACAAAATTACCACACACCTCCCATACTTGTAATAAAGTCCCCTTAATACTTATATGTAATGATAACTATTTTAAATTAAAAAATGGGAAGTTGGCCGATATCGCACCTACAATTTTAGATCTTATGTCCCTTAACACGCCAGAAACTATGAATGGCTCGTCTTTGTTAGTTAAATAAGTACTTCTTAAATAAAATTTCTATAGTAGCTACTCTAAATATATTCTATATTAAATTTTAAAATCATCTATTGAACATAAAGGTAAAGTAAAAATGATTGCAAAAATCTCTTCTAGTAATAAGAATTTGTTTTTACTATTGTTTTTATTTCTAAACTTCTCCTCTCTTCCGTTGCATCTGGCTAAAGCAGATAATCGACAAGAAACTTATAAGCAACTTAATCTTTTTGGTGATGTTTTTCAAAGAGTTCAGGAACAATATGTTGAAGAAGTTACTGATAAAAAGCTTGTCGAGTCTGCTATTTCAGGGATGTTGCAATCCCTTGACCCACACTCATCATATTTAAGTCCTGAATCTTATAAAGATATGCAAGTAAAAACCAAGGGTACTTTTGGTGGTTTAGGAATAGAAATTACTATGGAAGATGGAGTTGTTAAAGTTGTATCACCTATAGACGATACCCCTGCAGCAAAAGCTGGCATGAAATCAGGTGATTTAATAATTGGTATTAATGGTGAATCAATTAGAGGCCTATCCATAAATGAAGCTGTATCCCAACTTCGTGGACCAATTGGGAGCAAAGTCATAATAACAGTCGTCCGTGATAAGAAAGATCCTTTTGAAATTGAAATAGTAAGAGACGTTATTAAAATTAGATCTGTCAGACATAACATTATTAAAAATATAGGATATGTCCGTTTAACTACTTTTTCAGACACAACTACTTCAGGTATGGAAAAGTCTATAAGTGAAATAAAAAAAGAAACAGGAGACAAATTTCAAGGTCTTATACTGGACTTAAGAAATAATCCCGGAGGGCTTCTAAATCAATCTATATCAGTAACTGACTCGTTTCTTAATCAGGGAGAAATCGTCTCCACTCAAGGTAGAAAGGACGATGATACTTCAAGGATATTTGCAAAAAAAGGAGATGTTATAGATGGTAAACCACTGATAGTTCTAATAAATAGTGGTTCTGCTTCTGCAAGTGAAATTGTAGCAGGAGCTCTTAAAGACCACTCTAGAGCTATAATAGTAGGAACAAGAAGTTTTGGTAAGGGATCTGTTCAATCTATAATACCACTCGCAGGAAATGGGGCTATGAGACTTACAACCGCAAGATATTATACGCCTAGTGGTATTTCCATTCAAGCTAAAGGTATTGAGCCTGATATTATTGTTGAAGCAGGAATAACTGAGCCAACAAACAAAAGCTTAGAAAACAGACGAGAAGAAAATTTAAGGGGTGCATTAGATAAAAAAGATAAGTCCAATGAAAAGAAAAAAGAAAATGTAATAGAATTAAGTCCTGTAGAAAAACTTCTTCAAGACAACCAGATTTCTAGAGCAGTTGATCTTATAAGAGGTATTAATCTTTTTAGTAACAATGTTAAAAACACTTCAACAGCTACAATAAATAAAAAATCAATTTTAAATAAAGTGAGTAATGCTAAAAATTGAGCATAAATAAAAATAATATCCCGCTATTAGAACGACCTTATCGATCATGTGTTGGACTTATGGTTTTCAATAAAGACGGAAATGTTTTTTGTGGTCAGCGTCTTGATAATAAAGCCGAGGCATGGCAGTTGCCTCAGGGAGGAATAGATGAAGGTGAACTTCCAATAGAAGCCGGCTATAGAGAATTAAGAGAAGAAACTAGTATAAGCAATGTAGAATTTGTTAGTGAATATCCAGAATGGTTAAATTATGACATTCCCTTACCGTTAGCGGATAATTTATGGGAAGGTAAATATAGAGGACAAACACAAAGATGGCTTTTGTTTTATTTTTCTGGAG
>QBXD01000038.1 GCA_003283875.1 SAR116 cluster bacterium AG-321-A13
TCACTCTTTAGCAATTTTAGGTGTAGGAACTTTTCTTGGACTAATAATGGGTTTAGTTGGTGTGGGTGGTGGTTTCTTATTAACACCTATTATGATGTTTTTAGGAATTCCTCCTCCAGTTGCGGTTGCATCTGTCGCAAATCAATTAGTTGCACCCTCAGTTTCTGGAGTATTGTCACATTGGAAAAGAGGTAATGTTGATTTCAAAATGGGTACAGTCTTACTTCTAGGTGGTGGAATAATTTCGATTATGAAAGGTAAAATTTTTGAAAAAGTTGGTGTAAATATTTCAACAGTTTATGGAAATTTTTCTAAGGAGTTTAGAGGACAAATTCCAGGTGCGGAAGAAAATGGAGCTTTTTGGGCTTCAGGCATTTCAGTCGTTTCACACATGTGTAACCCGCATATTCCAGCAGCACACATGAATACCAGACTATTAGTTACTGGTGAAGGTGATAAAAAAAAGATTTGGTTTGGTGGAGGTGGAGATTTAACTCCAACCTTTGAGGATTTTGAAGTTACTAAATTATTCCATCAAGATTTAAAAATTAGTTGTGACAGATATGATAACTCATATTATCCAAAATTTAAAAACTGGTGTGATGAGTATTTCTTTTTACCGCATAGAGAAGAGGCTAGGGGCGTTGGGGGTATTTTTTTTGATTATCTTTATAATGATAATTGGGAAAATGATTTTTCATTTGTTAAAGATGTTGGCAAAACATTTCTATCTTCGTATTCAAAAATAATAAAAAATAAACTTGAAAAAAAATTTAGTAAAAAAGAAAGGGATGCTCAATTAATAAAAAGAGGTAGGTATGTAGAGTTTAATCTTTTATATGACAGAGGTACAATTTTTGGATTAAGAACTGGGGGAAACACAGAAGCAGTTTTAATGAGTTTGCCTCCAAAAGTCTCTTGGACTTAGATATATACAAATAATTAATGTTCAAATTTTTCATCAGAGAAAATTTAGTTAAAAAAATTATTTTTCATAAAGAAAAACACTAGAAATTTTTTAAAAGAATGTTTATATAAATATCAATAATGACAGGGAGATATATGTCTAAAAAACCAAATAAAAAAAATGATGAAAGTAAAAGGGATTTTCTTCTTGTTTCTACTTATGCTATGGCTGGGATAGGTGCCGCTTCATTCGTATGGCCTTTAATAGATCAAATGAACCCCGCTGCCGACACATTGGCTCTTGCATCAACCGAAATAGATTTATCTTCTTTAGAAGAAGGGCAAGCTATTACAGTTAAATGGAGAGGAAAACCAGTTTTTGTACGTCATAGAACTCCAGGTGAAATTAAAGATGCTAGGGAAGCATCCATGGATGATATGAGAGATCCAGAAAAAGACTCTGATCGAGTTACAAATGAGAAATACATTGTTCTAGTTGGGGTATGCACTCACTTAGGGTGTGTTCCACTAGGTCAAAAATCAGGAGATGTTAAAGGTCAATATGGGGGTTGGTTTTGTCCTTGTCATGGTTCGCACTATGACCATTCTGGTAGAATTAGAAAAGGTCCTGCTCCAACAAACTTGGCGGTACCTTCATATGAATTCTTATCAGATACTTTAATTAAGATTGGTTAATATTTTTGTTATCAGGAGTAATAAATGTCGAAGGCTAAGTTTAAAAACCCAGTAGTTAAATGGATTGACCATAGGTTACCCATATTTTCTTTTATGGATCACGAGTTAAATCATTATCCTACTCCCAAAAATTTAAATTATTTTTGGAACTTTGGATCATTGGCAGGTATTGCATTGGTAACAATGATTATAACGGGAATTGTTTTGTCTATGAACTATACAGCTCACGTGGATTATGCCTTTGATTCTGTTGAAAGAATAATGAGAGATGTTAATCATGGATGGCTTATTAGATATATACATATGAATGGAGCAAGCTTCTTTTTTATAGTTGTTTATATACACATTTTTCGTGGGCTCTATTACGGATCTTACAAAGCGCCTAGAGAACTTTTATGGATTTTGGGTGTGCTAATTCTTTTACTTATGATGGCTACAGCCTTTATGGGTTACGTTTTACCATGGGGACAAATGAGCTTTTGGGGCGCTACAGTTATAACTAATTTATTTTCAGCTATCCCATTAGTTGGAGAAAGTATAGTAACATGGTTGTGGGGAGGATTTTCAGTTGACAATTCAACCCTTAACCGTTTCTTTTCGCTTCACTTCGTTTTACCTTTTGTAATTGTTGGCGTTGTAATACTCCACCTTGTTGCTTTGCATAGATTTGGGTCGAATAATCCTATAGGAATTGATGTAAAAGGTACTCAAGATACACTTCCATTTAATCCTTATTACACAATTAAAGATTTATTTGGACTAGGTGTGTTTTTGACGATATTTGCAGCGGCTGTTTTCTTTTTTCCAAATTTTATGGGGCACCCTGATAATTACATTGAAGCTAACCCGATGGTGACACCTGCCCACATTGTACCTGAATGGTATTTTCTACCTTTTTATGCAATCCTTAGAGCAATTCCTGATAAATTAGGAGGTGTTCTATTTATGTTTGGTTCTATCGCTGTATTATTTGTAATTCCCTGGCTAGACAGATCTTCGGTAAGGTCTTCCCAGTTTAGACCAATTTTTAAGATCTTTTTTTGGATTCTTTTAGCCGACTGTGTGTTACTAGGATATTTAGGGGCAATGCCAGCAGAAGGTATTTATGTTATATTATCTAGAATAGCTACCGCTTATTATTTCTTTCACTTTTTAATTTTATTCCCATTATTACCTTACATCGAAAAAACAAAACCTCTACCGATATCAATATCCGAGCCAGTTTTGAGTGGTTCGTCTCCAGCTTCAGCTTTTGCCTTTAGGGAGAAGAAATAGATGAAAGCAAAACCTTACTGGTTTAAAATTAAAAGGTTTATAATTCAATCTTGTACTATTTTATTCTTATTTTTTTCTTCTCAAATATGTTTTGCTGCTGGAGAGAAAATAACCTTCCCCAAGATCGATTGGTCTTTTTCAGGTATCACAGGAACTTTTGACCGTGCGTCTCAGCAAAGAGGACTTCAAGTTTATAAAGAAGTTTGTGCGGGTTGTCATGGTATGCGACTTTTAGCTTACAGAAATTTAAAAGCAATTGGCTATAATGATGATGAAATTAAGGCTTTTGCCTCTGAAAATAGTGTTAATACTCTAAATGATGATGGAGAGGTGGTTGAAAGAGAAGCTAGACCAAGTGATAAATTTGTTTCCCCATATCCCAATGAGCAAGCTGCACGTGTAGCTAACGGAGGAGCTTATCCACCAGACTTATCATTAATAGTTAAGGCTAGGTCTGACGGTGCTAACTACTTACACGCTTTATTAACTGGTTACGTAGACGCTCCTGCTGAACAAAAAATTCCTGATGGAATGTATTATAACAAATATTATCCTGGAAAACTTATAGGAATGCCACAACCCTTATACGAAGACGGTGTTGAATATTCAGACGGAACTAAAGCGACACCAAATCAAATGGCTAAAGATGTAACAGCTTTTTTAGCATGGGCAGCAGAACCTGAAATGGAAGACAGGAAAAGACTAGGCATTTCAGTTATTTTATTTTTACTAGTGCTTACCCTCTTATCGTATTTAGCAATGAAGCAAATTTGGGCTCCTATAAAAAACAGATAAATTATTATAAATTAACCTTTAAAAATTTTAATGTTCTGTCTAAAGCTATTTTAGTACTAGTTTGACAATACTGCTTCCTATGATCACAATTAAATCCATGGTCTGCTGGATATGTATATGTAATTACCTCTGGTTTGACTGATTTAAAAACTTCAACACTTTCAATTGGTATGCCTTGATCTAATTCACCAAAATGCGTCAAAACTTTGCATTTAGGTTCAAGGTTTTTAAGTTTAGGAATATCACCGCCATAGTAGCACACAGAAGCTGACAAATTATTTGATTGGCAAGCCATTCTCCATGAAAGAGATCCACCCCAACAATAACCTATTATACCAACTTTACCTGCCGAAGACACGACTGAAATAGCAGCATCAATATCCTTGAGAGCATTTTTATCACATAATTCTTTTAATTTTCTTCCCTTATTTACACCATTTTCATTATATTCAAGTTCAACACTATTTTCTATTCTATCGAATAATGCAGGAGCTATTGAAAGATAACCTTTACTTGCGTATAAATCAGTTATTTCTTTAATATGTTTATTAACCCCAAATATTTCCTGTAATATCACAAGTCCTGCTATTGGCTTTTCTGAAGGTTGAGAAATATATGCTGAAAAAATATGATTATCTTCTGCTTTAAGTTCTAAAAACTCGCCCATTCTTTAACTCCTATTAAACATTAAATCTAAAATGAAAAACATCTCCATCTTTTACAACATAATCTGCCCCTTCAACTCTCATTCGTCCTGCATCCTTTGCAGCTTGCTCACTTTTTAAATTTAAATAATCGTCACACGATATTGTTTCAGCCCTAATAAATCCTTTTTGAAAATCTGTATGTATTATACCGGCTGCCTCTGGTGCGGTGGAATTATTCTTTAAAGTCCAGGCTCTAGACTCCTTTGGACCGATTGTAAAAAAGGTTATTAGATCTAGTAATCTAAAACCAGTTTTAATAAGTCTGGACAGACCAGATTCTTTTAAATTTAAATCTTTAAGAAATTCATTCTTCTCGTTATCATCTAACATAGCTATTTCAGCTTCTATTGATCCTGATATTATGACTGCGTCACAATTTTCAACGCCAGCTTTGTCAAAAATAGTTTTTGTGAAGCTATTTCCTTTGGCGGCATCATTTTCATTTACATTGCAAGCATATAATACTGGTTTTGATGTTAATAAATTAAAATTTTTAATTCTTTTTATTTTATCAAGAGTTAAATTAGCTAATCTTATTGGTTTACCATCTGATAAAAAAACTGACAATTCCTTCATTAGAAGCAGGTCATTTTTTGCATCAACATCATTAGATTTAGCTTTCTTAGATAAATTTTGAATTTGGCGATCAAGACTTTCCAAGTCAGCTAACATTAATTCTGTTTCAATAATCTCAGCATCTCTAAGAGGATCTATACTATTTGCAACATGAGTAATATCAGAATCTTCAAAGCATCTTAATACATGAACCAAAGCATCGACTTCTCTTATGTGAGATAAAAATTTATTCCCCAAACCTTCACCCTTACTAGCTCCACTCACAAGTCCAGCTATATCTACAAATTGCATTTGTGCGGGGATTACCTTTTGAGATTTCGCTAATTCAGATAGTAATTTTAATCTACTATCAGGAACTGCTACTATACCAGTATTAGGTTCAATAGTACAAAAAGGATAATTTGCAGCTTCAGCTGTTGCTGTCTCCGTAAGAGCATTAAATAAAGTTGATTTTCCTACATTTGGCAAACCAATAATTCCACATTTAAATCCCATTAAGCTATCCCTAAATTTTTTTTTTAAAAACAATCTTTATTATTTATTAATAAAGATATATTTTTTGAAATTTTATTAATTGTGTCGTCAACCCATTTAATTTTTTCGTCTGAAGAAAAGTCAGAAAGCACCCAACTTGAAATATTTTCATTTGTTTTATTTTTAAATATTTTTGATGGCCTAGAAACTCCTACTCTGACCCTATTGTAATCCTTACCAACCAAATGATCTATACTTTTAAGACCGTTATGTCCATTATGCCCCCCGCCAATTTTAGTTTTTATACGACCTTGATCTAGATCAATTTCGTCATGTATGACATATATTTTATTTATATCGAAATTATAGAAATTTTTAAATTCTTTAACAGCCATACCAGAATTATTCATGAATGTTGTTGGTTTAATTAAGAAAATTATATTTCCATCTATTTCGGATTTTGAAAATTCAGAATCAAATTTTTTAATAAATTTGGGAAAGTTATAAATGTCTTTTATTGCATCTACAACTTTAAAACCAATATTGTGCCTATTATTATTATATTGTTTTCCAGGGTTCCCTAAGCCAACTATGAGAAACATTTTAAAGTTTACTATTCATTAATGTGTGATAGTTATTTCTAACTATCACTCTTGTTTTCTTCAGTATCTTCGGCAGTTTCTTCTTTATCTTTATCTTTATCTTCATCTTCTTCTGCATCACCTAAACCACCTCTTGGTGCAGCTATTGTTGCTACTGTAAAATCTCTGTCTGTAATTGTAGGAGTACAACCTTCTGGCAGACTTATTGAACTTATATGTATTGTGTGACCAACGTTAAGACCTTCTAAATCAACTGTTATTTTTTCAGGTATTGAAATAGCAGGGCAGTTAAGTTCTACTTGTGCTCTTACTATATTCAGAACACCACCCATTTTTAATCCTGTACATTTATCTTCATTTAAGAATTCTACGTTAATACCAACAGCTACAGTTGCATTTTTGGTAACCCTTAAAAAATCAACATGTTCTGCCTCTTCTGAAACAGGGTGTTGTTGGATATCACGTGGTAATACAAAATGTTTTTCATTATTAACTTCAATATTCATAAGTTGGCTAAAAATACCAGGTTTATTCATTAATTGTCGCCATTTATTGGCATCTAAAGTTATGGGTATAGCAGATTGTTTGTTTCCATAAATAACTGCAGGGACTAATCCTGCACGTCTTGCAGCTCTGGCAGACCCCTTACCAACCTGACTACGAGCTTCAGCTTTAATATCAATAGTATCCATTAATTATCTCCTTCTAAAAGTCTTCTACCTCCAGGGGTGTAAAAGATAAAGCATTCATAACGTTTTAATTAAAAAATATAAAGTAAATAATATAAAAATTATTCAAAAAGGCTTGATACAGATTGTTCTGTGTGGACTCTACGAATAGCTTCACCAATAATCGGTGCAATAGAAATTTGTCTTATATTACTTGATATGCGCACAGCCTCTGTTGCTTTTATAGAGTCAGTAGTAACAAGCGAGGTTAAAGGGGAATTACTAATATTACTTACAGCTGATCCAGACAATACTCCATGAGTAACATAAGCATCAACACTTAATGCGCCTACTTCAATTAAAGCCTGAGCCGCATTACATATTGTTCCTCCAGAATCAATAATATCATCAACTATTACACAGTGATGATTTGAAACATCACCAATAATATTCATGACTTCTGATAAACCTGCTTTTTCTCTTCTTTTATCAATTATTGCTAAATTAGCATTTATTCTTCTTGCGATAGCCCTGGCCCTTACAACACCACCTACATCTGGAGAGACAATAACTAAAGGTTTGTTTTTATATCTACCTACAATATCTTTTACAAAAACTGGAGCTGCAAACAAATTATCAGTAGGTATATCAAAAAAACCTTGTATCTGACCTGCATGTAAATCCATGGTTAAAATTCTGTCTGCACCAGCTTTAGTTATTAGGTTTGCAACTAATTTTGCAGAAATTGGTGTTCTTGGTCCTGATTTCCTATCTTGTCTTGCATACCCATAGTATGGAATGACTGCTGTAATTCTTCTGGCACTTGCTCTTCTGAGAGCATCTAATGATACAAGTAATTCCATTAAATTATCATTCGCAGGATAAGAAGTTGACTGTATAATGAACATATCTTCACCTCTAACATTTTCTTGCACTTCAACAAAAACTTCCATATCAGAAAATCTTTTTACGTCTACCTTAACAAGTTGAGTATTAAGTGCCTTAGAAATACTCTCTGCTAAATTTATATTAGAGTTGCAAGACAGTATTTTCATTTAGTGTTATCCCAAGATAATTCCATTAATTTAATAGCAGTCTCAACAAAGTTATAGCAAGATAAATTTATTAAATTATTCCTTTATTTTATATGAACATTAAAATAAATAATCCAAAAACCATTAACATAAAAAAAATTATCAGGTGTGGCATCTTAGTCCTATTCTAAAATTCCAATCACAGAGATATGACGACCTGTCATGCCTGCTTTTGATGAATTTTGGTGAGAAGAATACCTATGACTGAAAAATAAATTATTATCATATGTATTTATATTAATATCACCAATTTTATTGATTTTAGATATTTTTAAACTCTCCTTTAATAATAAAGGTAAATCAAATAAGTATTTATCATTATTCAATTGAGATAAAATAGAATTATTTCTTTTAAAGCTTAAGCTTTGTTTAACTATTTTTGCTACATCATCTTTTATTTCATATGACTGTTTTTGTATAGTTGGACCAATTACGGCTATTATATTATTTCTACTTGCCCCAATTTTTACCATACTTATTATTGTAGCCTCAACAATATTATCTATTGCACCTCGCCAACCGGCGTGACAGGCACCGATAGTTTTTGATTTATCGTCATAAAACAAAATAGGTGCACAGTCAGCACCAAGAATTGATAAACCTATACCTGTTAAGTTAGTCACTAAACCATCAGCATTCAGAGAACTTCTTTCTTTATTTTGATTGTTAATAATCAAAACGTTAGATGAATGAATTTGATTTAATTTTATTATTTTTTTTAATCTAAGTTCATGACTAACTAACCTTAAATTTTCTTTAACATTTTTTTTTTGGTCATTAACATTAAAACTACAATTAAGTGAATTAAATGGATATTCAGAGACTCCTCCATTTCTTGTGAAAAAACCATAGCTTAAACGCTTATTTTCTAAATTTATATGCTGTATTTTTTTTATAGGCATGAATTAGTTAACTTTTGAACTGCAGTGAAAAATTAATTTATATTAAATTCTTATTGTTTTTATAAATTATAATGATAAAGCATAAGCCAATTATAATCATTGGTAATGATAAGAGTTGTCCCATTGAAAAATCAAGGTATAAGTATCCAATATGAATATCTGGCTCCCTAAAAAATTCTACAAAAAAGCGAAAAAGTCCATATAAAAATATAAAGCATCCTGTCATTAATCCTTTGATTTTAAAAAAATTAGTCATATTCATCAGCAACCACAATATAATAAACAAGATCAAACCTTCAAAAAAGGCCTCATAAAGTTGACTAGGATGTCTTGGTAAATTCCCTCCTTTTGGAAATATCATCCCAAATTTATGATTTGTTACTTTACCGTATAGTTCACCATTGATAAAGTTTGCTATTCTTCCAAAAAATATCCCAATTGGTGAAACTATTGAGATTAAATCAGAAAAAATCATTAAAGGTATTTTGCTTGATTTACTTGAATAAATTACAGCAATTACAACACCTATAAATCCACCGTGAAATGACATCCCACCATTCCAAATTTTTAAGATTTCTAATATGTTATTAAAATAATACTCAGGATTATAAAATATTACATAACCTAATCTTCCTCCTAAGATAATTCCAATAATACAATTACTAATTAAATCGCTTATACTTTTATTGCGGATTTTTATATTTTTAAATTTTATTATTTTCAATATTAAAAACCAGCTTAAAATAATCCCACATATGTAAGATATAGCGTACCAACTGATTTTGATTATGCCTAAGTCTATAGCTACAGGGTTAATATTTGGAAAATCAAACATATGAAACAACATTTAATTAAATTAAGTAATAAATTAAAGTATATATGTTACGATAATTAAAATATAGTATTATAAAATTCATTCGTTTAAGGCAAATTTATGAAAAAGAATTATTTTTTTTTAAAAGATACTGCGTCTGTTATTACAGGAGCTCTTTCAACGTTTTCAGATTTAAAAA